>JALSLT010000021.1 GCA_026988135.1 Desulfurobacterium sp. | reverse complement strand
AGAGCTGTTTTTTTTTTAAGTATAAATGTATTTTAGTTTTTTGTCAATAAATAAAAAAATAAAATGCTAAAGTGCTTTCAGGGTTGTTAATTTAAGAAAAAAATCTATCTTTAGGGGCTGGAAAAATGGGGAAGGTTTCCCGTTTCAGGAGGAAACCTTTACGTTTTGTGGTTTTATTCCGGCAAATTTTCTCTTTCCCACCTGGAGAATAATCTCTTTTGAAAGAACATCTATTTTTATATTTTCATCGGTAACTTTTTCTCCGTCAATCCTTACACCGCCACCTTTAATCTGTCTTCTTCCTTCCGATGTGCTTTTTACAAGTCCGGCTTCTTTTAAAAGCCCTGGTAGCCAGATAGGGTTCTCCGGTACTGTTATTACAGGTTCAGATATTTCTTCAGGAATTTCTCTTTTTGAGAATACTTTTTCAAAATGCTTTCTTGCTTCTATTGCTGCTTTTTCATCGTGGAATGTTTTAACTATAATTTCCCCAAGTTTCTTTTTCGCTTCCATCGGGTGAAGTATCCCTTCTGTTACCTCTTTTTTCATTTTCTCTATTTCTTCTTCGGGAAGTCTTGTTACAAGTTCGTAATAGCGCCACATAAGTTCGTCGGTAATTCTCATCACTTTGCCAAACTGCTCTTTTGGGTCTTCCATTATTCC
Source organism: Desulfurobacterium sp. (assembly GCA_026988135.1). GTDB lineage: Bacteria > Aquificota > Aquificia > Desulfurobacteriales > Desulfurobacteriaceae > Desulfurobacterium_A. The sequence goes on along the minus strand of JALSLT010000021.1, from coordinate 21,612 downwards.
TATGTAGTTTCCAAGGGATTTGCTCATCTTTTGGATACCATCAAGCCCTTCAAGTATCGGCATCATTATGCATGCCTGTTGGCTTTTGCCGTACTCTTTTTGAAGGTGTCTTCCAACCAGTAGATTAAATTTTTGGTCTGTTCCTCCGAATTCAACATCAGCTTCAAGGGCAACAGAATCATAACCCTGAAGGAGAGGATAAAGAAATTCGTGTATGTGTATCGGTCTGTTTTCTTTAAATCTTTTTGAAAAGTCGTCTCTTTCAAGCATACGGGCTACTGTATATTTTGAGGCAAGCTTTATAAGGTCAACGGGAGAAAGTTCTGATAGCCATTTACTGTTAAATGTTACTATTGTTTTTTTCGGGTCTAGAATTTTAAAAACCTGCTCTGTGTATGTTTGCGCATTTTTAAAAATTTCTTCTTTTGATAGGGGTGGTCTTGTTTCCGACTTCCCTGTTGGATCTCCTATCATGGCTGTAAAGTCACCTATAAGGAAATACACTGTGTGGCCGAGTTCCTGAAAATCTCTCAGTTTCCACAGAAGGACAGTATGGCCAAGGTGAAGGTCTGGAGCTGTCGGGTCAAACCCGGCTTTCACTTTAAGAGTTTTTCCTTCTTTAAGTTTTTCTAAAAGTTCTTCTTCTCCGATTATCTCTGCTGTTCCTCTTTTTATTATTTCAAGTTGTTTTTCCGGTGTCATTAGCTCCTCCTGTTACAATCTCCATTGCTGTTTCATCACAATCGGGAAATTTTACACAGTTTATACAATCTCTCCATATCTTTTGTGGGAGAGAGTTTTTATCTATTTCTTCGAATTCTAATTTTTTGAAGAAATTACTTTGATATGTAAGTGTGAAAATTCGTGTTATTCCAAGATTTTTTGCGTCTTCAAGGCACGTTTTTACAAGTATAGTGCCTATTCCGAGTTTTCTTTTTTCGGGATGGACGGCAAGAGAGCGTATTTCCGCTAAGTTATCCCAAACGATTGTGAGAGCACAAACACCTGCTATTTCTTTGTTTTCTTCATAAACAAAGAAATCTCTTATATTTTCATATATGCTGTTAAGTGAGCGGGGTAGCATGAGCCCCTGTTTTGCGTATTCATTGATTAGAAACTGTATCGTTTCCGCATCTTTTATCGTTGCTTTTCTTACTTTTCCTTTCAATTTTCACCTGCTCTCAAAACCTTAATAGGGTCTGTTTTTGCAGCTTTTCTTGCGGGATAGATTGTTGCCAATACACTTATAACGATTGCAGCCACACCTGCAATTATACAGTCGGAGAGTTGAAGGTTAAATGGTAGATGGTCTATGTAGTAAACATCCGGCGGCAGAGCTATTAGTTTGTATTTTTCTCCCAAAAAAGAGATGCCGATACCTATGATTTCTCCGATGATTGTGCCCACCAATCCTATAAAGAATCCTTGTGCCATAAATATTTTAAGTATGAGATTGTCTTTTGCTCCGAGAGTTTTAAGAATTGCTATGTCTTTGCTTCTGTGATTTACGTTCATCATTAAAAGGCTTGATATGTTAAATGAAGCAACGATTACGATTAGAGTAAGTATTAGAAACATTGCCAATTTTTCAAGTTTTAAGGCGGAAAAAAGGCTTCTGTTCATTGATATCCAGTCGTTTACGATAAATTTGTTTCCAACGGTTTTTCGTATCTCTTTTTCGGCAAATTTAACATTATCGGGATTGTCGAGCTTAACCATCAGTCCAGAGGGTTTAATACCGAAAACTTTTTCTACTGTATCAAAGTGAGCGAGAATAAGGGCGGAGTCAAATTGATACATTCCCACGTTAAATGTCCCGACTACTATGAATTTTCCTGTTTTTGGAATGTATCCGAAAGGGGTTTTTGTTCCTAAGGGTGAGATTAAGGTGATTTCGTCTCCTACGTTTATTCCTATTGCGTTTGCGAGGGTTTCTCCTATTACAACCCCTTTAGGTTCTTTTTCGAATATTTTCCAGTTTCCGGTAACTATGTGTTGCGGGATGTTTGTAACTTTCGGCTCTTTAGCCGGGTAACAACCTCTTAAGTTTCCTCCGGAGAAAGAGTTGCTTCCTGCAGATACCATTACGGGAGTGTAGTTGAATAGTTCCATGCCTTTTATGCGAGGAAGTTTCGCTATTTTCTTTTCGGCTTCTGTCAGATTTCCCGAGTTAAGGCCGGAGTCCATTACAATGATATCGGCATTGCTTGAAAGGAGTCTCTCTTTTATTGCGCTTTGGAATCCCGTCATTACGGAGTTGACAATTATGAGTGCCGCAACGCCTATGATTACGCCGAGGATTGCTATGAGGAAGGCAAAGGAGAGAAAGCCCTCTCCTTTCCTCGGTTTTATTCCTTTTACTGAAAACCATGTCGTAAGTTTATTCATTATCCTCTTCTTCTTTCTTTTCCGGTTTTAGTTGCGGGAATAGGAGAATTTCTCTTATGGAGTCCTTATCTGTAAAAAGCATTGTTAGTCTATCTATCCCTATTCCTTCTCCTGCTGTAGGTGGCATTCCGTATTCAAGGGCTCTGACAAAGTCTTCGTCATAAGCCATCGCTTCGTCGTCGCCTTTTGCTTTTTCTTGTAGCTGCTGTTTAAATCTTCTTGCCTGTTCTTCGGGGTTGTTTAGCTCTGAGTAGGCGTTTGCTATTTCTTGTCCGAAAACAAAAAGCTCGAATCTTTCAACAAGTTCGGGATTGTCTCTTTTCTCTTTTGCAAGAGGTGAAATAGCTTTTGGAAAATCCGTAACAAAAGTTGGTTGTATGAGTTCGGGTTCTACAAGAATTTCAAAAAGCTCTTGCACTCTCTTGAAGTGAGATAGTTTTTCGGTATTTTCCACATTAAATTCCTTTGCCGCTTTAAGGACTTTTTCTTTGTCGTGTAAAAGTTCATTTACCGTTAAACCTGTTTTTTCCGAAAGTTCTCCAAGGAAAGAAATCCTTTTCCAAGGCCTTTTAAAAGAGAGTTTTTCCCCTTGATATTCAAGCTCGGTTATTCCTTTTCCTTTCGTTTCTTCAAGAAGATACTCAAATAGCTCTTCTGTCATTTCCATAAGGTCGTAGTAATCTGCATAAGCCATATACCATTCAAGCATTGTAAATTCGGGATTGTGTCTGGTGCTTATTCCTTCATTTCTAAAATTTCTTCCTATTTCATAAACTTTATCAAGACCACCAACTATTAATCTTTTAAGGTAAAGCTCAGGTGCGATTCTAAGATGAACATCTATGTCGAGGGCGTTGTAATGGGTGGTGAAAGGTTTTGCCGCCGCTCCTGACGCTACGGTTTGAAGTATCGGAGTTTCAACTTCCATAAATCCTTTATTGTTAAGAAAATCCCTTGTTTTCTGAATCAATTTCGACCTTGTTTTAAAAATTTCTTTTGCTTCGGGATTTACGATAAGGTCGAGATATCTTTGTCTATAACGTTTTTCAACATCTTTAAGTCCGTGCCATTTTTCCGGAAGAGGTCTTAAAGATTTTGTTAACGGGGTAAGCTCTTTGACTTCTAAAGTTAGTTCTCCCGTTCTGGTTCTGAAAAGTTTTCCTTTAACACCAACTATATCTCCGATATCTATAAGCTTTTTGAACACCTTGTTGTAAAATTCCGATCCAATATCATCTCGCCTTGTGTAACATTGAATTTTTTCCGTGGAATCTTGAATATGGAAAAATGCGGCTTTTCCCATAACTCTCATAGAAACGACTCTTCCTGCTATTGAGAAATTTTCTTCCGGGAGGTTTTCGTTCTCTTTTTCCTCTTCATTTTTTATTTTTCCGAGTTTTTCTATAATTTTTTTGCAAGTTGTGTTTGTTTCATACCTGTATGCATAGGGATTAAAGCCTTCCTCTTTTAACTTTTCAGCTTTTTCTTTTCTTATCTCCATAATGCTTTTTTCAGCCATTTATTCTCTCCTGAGGTATATTTAAAGTAAAACCGAAGGTAATATTATAATCCCAAACGAACTTTTTTAAATGTTAAATCAAGAACTTTGTAGTAAAATCTATCATATTTGAAATTTTTGAGGTAAAAATTGATTGAGCTGATTGAGCTGATAGGAAAGGCCACAATAGATATTTTATCTTTTATAGGAAGGTGGTTTATCCTAGCGGGGGAATCGCTTGTTCTTGCTTTTAAGAAGCCGTTGAGGGTCAGGCGATTTTTCTACTATTTGTCAACTATCGGAGCGGATTCCTTTCCTGTTATAGCGATAACTTCGTTTTTTACCGGTGGTGTTTTGGCTCTTGAAACTTATAATGCTTTTCACCGATTTAATGCCGAGTATCTTATCGGTGCTATAGTAGGTTTATCTATGTCAAGGGAGCTCGCACCTGTTTTAACTGCTCTTCTTGTAACGGCTAGGAGCGGTTCGGCTATGGCAGCCGAGATAGGCACAATGAAGGTAACGGAGCAGATAGATGCCCTTGAGATGATGGCGGTTAATCCTGTTAAATATCTTATAACTCCACGGGTTTATTCCGCAATTATCGGGACGGTGGTTTTAACCACGTTGGCAGATTTGGTAGGTTATATTGGTGGTTATGTTATTAGCGTGAAGATGTTTAATGTTAACAGGGTACTTTTCCTTAAATATACGGAGAGTTTTATGACGATGGATGATATCTATCACGGTCTTATTAAGGCTGCCTTTTTCGGTTTTATTTTAGCTGTTACAAGCTGTCTTTATGGCTACTATGCAAGAGGTGGTGCAAAAGGGGTCGGAGAGGCTACTACAAAGGCCGTTGTTGTTTCATCCATGGGAATATTGATATTTGACTATGTTATAACATCGATTTTAAGAGTACTTAATCTTTGAGGGTTAAATGGCCGAAATAGCTATAAAGGTTGAGAATCTAAAAAAGTCTTTCGGAGATAAGGTTGTCCATAACGGTGTTTCGTTTGAGGTTTACGATAAAGAAGTTTTTGTGATTATGGGTCCTTCGGGAACAGGCAAAAGCGTTCTTTTGAAGCAGATTTCCGCTCTTATGATTCCTGATAAAGGAAAAGTGGAAGTTTATGGGAAGGACGTTTTTTCTTTGAAAGGAAGGGAAAAGATAGATTTCAGAGAAGAGCTTACCTATGTGTTTCAAGGAGGTGCTCTTTTTGATTCACTTACGGTATGGGAAAATGTAGCGTTTTTTCTTATAGAGAATAAAGGAGTTCCCGAAGCTGAGGCAAAAGAAAAAGCCACATACTATCTTTCTCTTGTGGGACTTGAAGGTACTAACGAGCAGTACACTTCCGAACTTTCCGGAGGAATGAGGAAAAGGGTTGCGATAGCAAGGGCTCTCTGTGTAAATCCGAGATGTATTATGTTTGATGAACCGACTTCCGGACTTGACCCTGTTATGACCTCGGTGATGGATATGCTAATTTTAAAGTTGAAAAAAGAGCTTCATAAAACTTGTGTTGTTGTTAGTCACGATATAAATAGTGCGTTTCGTATAGCTGACAGATTGGCAATACTTTGGAAAGGTAAAATAGTGGAAATCGGAACTCCGGCCAAAATAAAAAGCAGTGTCAATCCCGTTGTAAATCAGTTTATTAACGGTTTGCCGGATGGGCCTATAACAGCAAATTTGGGGTATGAAGGATGAAAAGTCTATCCACGGAACTTAAAGTCGGGATTTTTATTATTGCGGGATTTTTAGGGTTGGGAGTTATAGCTAAAACAATAGAACCGTTAAAGTTTAGTTCAAAAAAGGTAGAGGCTGTCTATTATGTAGTTTTCGATAATGTTGCCGGGCTTGCGAAAGAAGCTCCTGTTATGGTTGCCGGAGTGAATGTCGGGAAAGTGGATGATATTAAGGTTTTACCTGACGGAAAAGCAAAAGTTAAGATTCTTTTTACGAAAAAAGCACCTGTCAGGCAGGATTCTTATGCTGTTATTGAAACAATGGGATTGATGGGAGAAAAGTATATAGAGATAATTCCCGGACCTGTTGATTCTCCGTCCCTTTCTTCGGGAGCTGTTATAGCAAGGTCAAGGTCTGCGATATCTACTGACCAGCTTTTGGCAAAGATTTATCGGACTGTTGATGATTTACAAAAATCTCTTGTTGCTCCGGACGGAGAAAACAGAATTGCGAGACTTCTTGATGAGATTACAAGACTGACGAATCAGGTAACTTTAATGGTTGGAGATAATAGAAACAATCTCAAAGAGCTTGTTCAAAATTTAAAAATTCTTTCGGAATTTCTGAAAACCGATGTTCCGGAAATTTCGGAAAATATGAAATCGGTGACTGCTCAGCTTAATGAGATGGTTGTTGAAAATAGAGATGATGTTAGAGAGACTGTTGAAAATTTAAAAACGGCTTCCCGGGAAATCCCCGATGTTGCTAAAAAGGCTAAAAGGATAGCGGAAGAGGTAGATAATATTACTGCTAAGATAAGTGAAATGTTAAATGATGAGAATAGTGAAAATGTTGCTGAAATGTTAAAAAATATTAAATCTTCAACGGAAAAATTAAACTCTCTCCTTGCGAAACTTCAGGAAGGAAACGGGACAATAGCGAAGATAATAAACGATGAAACTCTTTATAAGAATCTTACGACGGCAGCCGATGCTCTCGGAAATCTTGCCGATAAGTATGAGAAAACCGATGTTTATGTTGGCTTTAGAGGAGATATAAATACTGCTACCGGTAATTTTAGAGGGGGAATCTCTTTTAAAATAGAGCCTGCATCAAAAGATAGGTATTATCTGTTTGAAGTTGTTTCCGATTCTCACGGTAGGATAGATAGAACTACTTATTACGTTTACAACGGAACCGCTTCAGCGGTAAATGAGGAGATAAGACAGAGTTTTGATACGGAGTTTACTCTTCAATATGCCCGAATATTTAACGACCCGATTTTCTTGAAAAATGGGAAATGGGTGCTTCGTGGAGGAATAATAGAGACGACAGGCGGTGGAGGAATAGATTATCTATTTCCGGGAAACAGGTGGAAACTATATTCTTCTGCTTGGGAGTTTGACAGGAAGGATGAGTACGGTAAGGTTTTAAATCCTCACTTGAGGGTTGGATTAAGCTACAACATAAACAAAAACTGGTATATTTACTTTGGCGGAGATGAGCTTCTGTATGATAGGTGGAGAGGTTTCTTTGTAGGAAGCGGACTTGTTTTCGGTGATGATGATGTTAAATATCTCATGGGTTCAATGCCTTCTTTAAAATAAGCGGGATTTTGGGAGTGATTTTAAAATGATAGCGGTTATAGATTACGGAATGGGAAATTTGAGGAGTGTAAGTAAAGCGCTTGAATTTGTCGGGGCCGATGTAAAGGTAACTGATAAGCCGGGAGAGATAAAAGATGCTTCCGGTATTGTTCTTCCAGGCGTAGGTGCATTTAAGGATGCCGTGAGAAATCTTAACGAGAGAGGTTTGTGGAATCCGGTAATAGATGACGTTTTAAAAGGGAAGCCTTTTCTTGGTATCTGTCTTGGGCTTCATCTGTTATTTGAAAAGGGGTTTGAGTTTGGTGAAACGGAAGGTCTCGGATTGATAAAAGGGAATGTAGTGAAGTTTCAGTTACCTTTTAAGTATAAAATTCCTCATATGGGATGGAATCAAATTAACATAAGGAAAAATATTGAGTTTGTGGCAGATGTTAGAGACGGAGAGTTTTTCTACTTTGTTCATTCCTATTATGTTCAACCCAAAGATGAAGATGTGGTTTTAACTACAACCGATTACGGAACGGAGTTTGTTTCTTCGGTTGCAAAAGATAATATTGTTGCCACTCAATTTCATCCTGAAAAAAGTCAGAAAGCAGGATTAAAGCTTCTTGAGAATTTCGTTAAAATGGTGGAGAAAAGCTAAATGATTATTTACGGTATTAATCCTGTTTTAGAGGCTTTAAAGGTTGGATATCCTGTTCTGAAAGTCTATATTGATGATAATTTAAAAAATCGTAAACTGGTTGAGAATTTACGGAAAGAGAAAATAAAAACCGTAAGAGCTAATAGAAAGAAATTGGAGGAAATTGCAGGGACTGAAAAACATCAGGGTGTAGTTGCCGTTGTTTCGCCTGTTGAGCCGGCTTCTTTAGAGATACTTATGGAAAAAGCATTAACTACCGACGGATGCCTTCTTTTTCTGGATAGGATTGAGGATCCTCATAATCTTGGTGCTATATTCAGGACTGCCGATGCTTTCGGAGTAACGGGAATAGTTATTCCGAAAGATAGAAGTGTTACTATTACGGAAACGGTGGTAAAGACTTCTACGGGAGCGATTTTCCATGTTCCTTTTGCCATAGTTAACAGTTTTAGGCAGAGTCTTTTCCGGTTTAAGGAGCGTGGCGGTTGGCTTGTAGGTCTTGAATCAGGAGGAAAAAATATCAATGGATATTCTTTTCCTTTTCCTCTGGGACTTATAGTGGGGTCAGAAGGGAAAGGAATCTCCAAACCCGTTTTGAAAACTTTGGATGATGTCGTAACAATTCCTATGAAAGGGCATGTTAATTCTCTTAATGTGTCCAATGCGGTAGCTATAGGCTTATATTTAATATCGATTAAAAGATAACGGAGGAGAGAGATGGAAGTTTTAAAAGGAAAGCTTGTATTTATTCAAACCACAGCAGGAGAGGGAGTTATCCCGTCTTCCGGAATTATAGGAATATTGGAAGAGATTGGGGAGGATTGTTTAAAAATAAAAGATGCAGGTATGTTTGCTCTTATCCCTACCTCTCAAGGCGCTCAGGCAACAATAATGCCTGTCGATCCGACTGCAAATGAGCCTATCGATGCTTTTGTTATGAAGTCGCAAATTATTGCAGTTGTTCCTGTTGGTGATAGATCCAAGATGAAAGAATTTCATCAGCAGTTTAAGGCTGCTGCTGCGGGAATAGAACTTCCGTCATCAGGGCTTGATATCTCAAAAATTAAAGAGTTTCCTAAAGGTGGTCAAGGAGGTATATCTCTTACTTGAGAAATCCCGGTTTTTCCGATTTGATATTTTCTCTTCCCTTTCCTCTTGCGGTGTGTGATAAAGAGGGGAGGGTTTTCTTTTTTAATCAGAAGCTTGAGATGTTTCTTAACCGTTCAAGAAAATATCTCAAAGGCAAGAAACTGTCGGAGATTGTTCCCGAAGAGATAGAAAGATGGCTGGAGAAGTGTGTTGAGAACGGCTTGGAGATTCACAATCTTGAAATCGGAGACTTTATCTTTTCTATTTCCCCGTTTTTTAGGGGAGAAGAGATAAAAGGTACGGTCGTTGTAATAGATAGGAAACGACAGGATATTGTTAACGAGCATTTTGATGTTTTTCTCCGAGGAATTTCTCATGAGCTTAGAAATCCATTGAGCGGAATGAAAGCTTCCGCAAGGCTACTTTTTCAGTTAAGAGAGTTTGATGAGGAGCTTGTCGAGGTAGTTGTTTCTGAAATAAACAGAATAGAACGATTCCTTGATAGAATTTGTGATAGTTTTGATTTTACAAGATTGAAGTGGTGTAAATACAATATTCATAAACTTCTCAATGAAGTTTTAAAAATTTTTCGTTCAGTGTCGGAGGAGAAAAGGATTGTGATTGAGCGAAAGTTCGATCCTTCCCTTCCGGAAGTTTATATGGATAAAGACAGATTATTTCAAGTGTTTTTAAATATTATTAAAAATAGTATTGAAGCCATGGAAGATGGTAGATACAGGAAGCTTACCGTTGAGACGGGATATGCGATTCAACCTAAAGGATTTTACTATGTGAAGATAAGTGATTCGGGAAAAGGGATGGGAAAAGAAGAGCTTGATAACCTATTTACACCGTTTTTTACAAATGGAAAGCGGGAGGGAACCGGCCTTGGAATGTATATTTCTCGGGAAATAATTTTAAATCATGGTGGTAAAATAGATGTTCAAAGTGATAGAAGAAAAGGAACAACCGTTACCGTTTATCTTCCTATGGGAGTAGAGAAAAGTAATGGCAAGAATTCTTGTAGCTGATGATGAAAAGAATATACGTCTTGTTTTGAGAAAATATCTTGAAAGCTTGGGACATAAGGTTTTTGATGCTGAAGACGGCAATAGGGCTCTTAATATTTTAAAACAAGAAAAGCCAGATCTTGCTTTTCTTGATATAAAGATGCCCGGCATCGGCGGGATAGAGCTTCTATCTTATGAAAAAGATATTCCTAAAGTTATTCTTACGGCTTACGGGACAATGGATTATACTGTTAAAGCGATAGATAAAGGAGCGGTTGAATATATAACCAAACCTTTTGAGCTTGAAGATATAAGAGCAATAGTTGATAAAGTTTCTTTTTCAACGGAAAAGGAAGAGCTTGCCTTTGTTGAAGAAGATGCGATTATAGGCTCCAGTAAAAAGATGCAGGAAGTTTTTAAGCTTATAGGAAAGGTTGCAAGGACAGATGCGACTGTTTTGATAATAGGAGAAAGTGGAACGGGAAAAGAGCTTGTAGCAAGAGCTATATGCAAATACTCCAGACGAAAGGAAGGGCCGTTTGTTGCTATAAATTGTGCTGCTCTACCAACAAATCTTCTTGAAGCCGAACTTTTCGGCTATGAAAAAGGAGCGTTTACAGGGGCTACTGCTCAAAAAAAAGGTTTTTTCGAGCAAGCTAACGAGGGGACTCTTTTTCTTGATGAGATTGGAGAGATAGATCTTTCTCTTCAATCCAAACTTCTGAGAGCTATCCAGGAGAAGGAGATAAGACGTTTGGGCGGGGATTCTCCGATAAATGTTGATGTTAGAATTTTGGCAGCAACAAACAGAAATCTTGAAGAGGAAGTTAAAGAAGGAAGATTCAGAGAAGACCTGTTTTATAGATTGAATGTTGTTAGAATAGAGATTCCTCCATTGAGAGAAAGAAAAGAGGACATTATTTCTCTTTCACTATTTTTTGTCAAAAGGTTTGCGGAAGAGTTTAAATTACCGGTAAAGCAATTTACCGATGAGGCAAGAGATTGGCTCTGTTCTTACGATTTTCCGGGGAATGTAAGAGAGCTTGAAAATATGATTTTAAAGGCTATGCTCCTTTCACCCGTTGATGTTATAGATATTGAAGATCTTAGAGTTGAGAATGATGGCGGAAAAGCTCCTAATCTGGATGAGGCGATAAGGGATTTTGTAAGTTATGTATTTTTAGTTGAGCAGAAAGAGAAAAATGACCTTTATAATATTGTGATTAAAAGTGCGGAGAGAATTTTAATAACAGAAGTTTTGAAATATTCGGACTGGAATCAGATGAAAGCTGCCCGAGCTCTCGGCATACATAGGAACACTTTGAGAACAAAGATAAAAGAGCTTGGAATAGAAATACCGGGAAGAAGGCATAAATTTTAAAATTCAAAATCAAAAATTGAGGAGAGCAGTTATGGGAATGACAATAACTCAGAAAATTCTTGCCGAGCATGCCGGAAAAGAAGAGGTTCATCCTGGTGAATTGATAATGTGTAAAGTAGATATTGCCCTTGCTAACGATGTTACAGCTCCTATAGCGATAAAGAGAATAAAAGAACTTGGTGCAGAGAAAGTTTTTGACAAAGACAAAATAGCTCTTGTTCCCGACCATTTTACCCCTACCAAGGATATAAAGTCTGCCGAACAGGTAAAAATGATGAGAGAGTTTGCAAAAGAATTTAACATAACTCATTTCTGGAATGAAGGAAGGGTTGGTGTTGAGCATGTTCTTTTGCCTGAGCAGGGAGTTGTCGGTCCTGGTGATGTTGTAATTGGTGCCGATTCCCACACTTGTACTTATGGTGCTCTCGGTGCTTTTTCGACAGGGGTTGGTTCAACTGACATGGCTTATGCGTGGCTTACGGGGGAGGTTTGGTTTAAAGTCCCGGAACAGATGAAATTTATTTATTCCGGGAAGAGGCAGAAATGGGTTTCAGGAAAAGATTTTATTCTTTATGTTATAGGTATGATTGGTGTTGACGGAGCTCTTTATAAAACTATGGAGCATACGGGAGAAGCGATAAAAGAGCTTCCTATGGATGACAGATTTACTATCTGTAATATGGCCATTGAAGGTGGAGCGAAAAACGGCATAATAGAGCCGGACGAAAAAACTCTTGAATATGTTAAAGGAAGGACTAAAAGACCTTATAAACTTTATAAGAGTGATGAGGATGCCGTATATGTGGAAGTTTACGAGATAGATGTTTCCAAGATAGAACCTCAAATTGCATTTCCTCATCTTCCTTCAAATACACGTCCTGTGACAGAAGCAACGGACGTAAATATTGACCAGGTTGTTATCGGCTCCTGTACAAACGGTAGAATATCGGATTTAAGGATTGCCGCTCAAGTTCTTAAAGGAAAGAAAGTTAATCCGAATGTTAGGTGTATCGTTATACCTACGACTCAGGAGATATATAAACAGGCAATGAAAGAGGGACTTATAGATATCTTTCTTGACGCCGAATGTGTTGTGTCAACTCCGACATGTGGTCCGTGTCTTGGGGGACATATGGGTATTCTTGCAAAGGGAGAAAGAGCGGTTGCTACGACGAACAGAAACTTTGTCGGTAGAATGGGACATCCTGAAAGTGAAGTTTACCTTGCTTCTCCTGCAGTTGCTGCGGCTTCGGCTGTTCTCGGGAGAATTGCTCATCCGGATGAAGTTGCGGGAAATTAGAAATAGCAGGTTTAAAAAGTTTTTAAAGGGGCTGGACGGCCCCTTTTTTTATTTTCGAGGGGAGAAAAGGAGGTTTTATTGCGTATAGTGGTTACAGGGACGCCGGGTACGGGAAAAACAACAGTTTCAAAGATATTGGGAGACAGATTTAAATTACCCGTTTATAATTTGTCTGAATTGATAAAAGAGGAGAAGCTTTATTCGTTTTATGATAGAAATAGAGATTCATACGCAGTTGATATTGAGAAATTAACAAGGTTTTTTGCGGATAAGGATAATTTTATAGCTGAAGGTCTTGTAGCTCATTATATACCATGTGATGTTTCAGTTGTTTTAAGGGTAAATCCCGAAGCTATACAAGAAAGGCTGAAAGAGCGGAACTATAATGAAGAGAAAATAGAAGAGAATGTTGAGGCTGAAAGGATAGCGTTCTGTGCCACCGAGGCTTTTGAAAATTTTGAAGGACAAACATTTCTTCACATAAACACTACTGAAAGGACTCCTGAAGAGATTGTGAATGTTATAATAGAAGGAATTGAGCGCGGTGGAGTTGTTGAGGAGATAGACTGGCTGGAGGGTTGATGGGGTATGTTAAGTATGACCTGAAAGGGATTGAGTATTCACGGAAAACACTTGTCAAGCTTGATTTTCCATCGCTTTTTACAAAAGAGAAGATGCCGTTTATAAGTTCTTTTTCCACTCGTATAAAAGAGATAAAAGAAACTTTAAGAAGGTTTAAAGAGAATTACGATAATATGTTTGTTATCGGAATAGGCGGTTCTTCCCTTGGTATTCAGGCGATTTATGAAGGGATATACGGAAAGTATAAAATTTCCGGGAGAAGGTTATTTTTCCTTGAAAATATTGACCCTTTCAACATCCATCAGATTTTTCAGACGGCTCCTTGGGATAGAACGGTTTACTGTGTGATAAGTAAATCCGGAAGTACTCTCGAAACAGTATCGATTTTTAATCTGGTTCTTTATGAACTGAAAAGAAGAGGTTTTAGAGATCTTCATAAGAGATTTATTTTTATTTCCGGTAAAAATACACCGTTTTATTCAGTTGCCAAAGAACTCGGAGCACCGTTTTTTGAAATACCGGAGGAGATAGGTGGACGTTTTTCCGTTCTTTCTCCCGTGGGACTTGTTCCTTCGGAGTTTGTTAATATTGACCCTTACGCTTTGGTCGGTGGAGGGATGGAGATTCTTGAAGAGATTTCCGAAGATAGAGAGCATGAATCGGTTATTTCAACCTGTGCCGAGTATGAGAGCTATATTGAAGGTAGAAGCATAAACGTGATGATGCCTTACTCCGATTCTTTAAGGAAGTTTTCCGAATGGTGGGTGCAACTTTGGGCGGAGAGTCTCGGTAAAGACGGTAAGGGACAGACACCGGCTCCGGCAGTTGGAACTGTTGATCAGCATTCCCTTCTTCAACTTTTTATGGACGGGCCTGACGATAAAGTTTTTCAATTTATAAAAGTAGCGAATTTTGGAAGCGATTTTATCCTTCCCAAAAAAACAGAGATTCTTGATTTTATTGCATCTAAAAGAATTTCAGATATTATACATGCAGAGTTTGAAGGAACGGTTGAGGCTTTAAGGTTGAAAGGAAGGCCTGTAACCGTTATAGAGCTTGGCAGGATAACTCCTGAAGTTATGGGGGCGCTTTTTACACTTTATATGATTAAGACGGTTATTATGGCGGAGCTTATAGGAGTTAATCCTTACGGCCAGTCCGGTGTCGAAATAGGGAAGAAAATAGCTAAAAGGAAGCTTGGTGACAGTGTATGAACACACGAAAAGTTGCAATTGATGTTCTATGTGAATTTGAAAAAGATTTGAAGTTAAAGACCCATTTTGAAAGATTAACACAGCATCTTTCCTTTAAGGATAAAAGTTTTGTTCGGGAAATGGTTTCAGGGAGCATCAGGTTTTTAAAGCTTCTTGATTTTTCTATAGAAAAAGCTTCAGGAAAAAAACAGAAAAAACAGCATCCTGCTGTTAGAAACGGTTTAAGAATTCTTGCCTATCAGCTTTTTTTTATGTCAGTTCCACCCTATGCTGCTATAAATGAAACTGTTGAGGCGGTAAAGCGTTTTAGAAAAAAAGCTGCAGGTTTTGTCAATGCTGTTGGCAAAAAACTTATAAATTTTGATTATAAAACCGAAATAGAAAAGCTTCCCGACTTTTATGAAAAAATATCAACCCTATACTCTTTTGAAAAATGGATGGTAAAAAGGTGGTACAGATTCTACGGAAATGAGATAACCGCTCTTCTTTCCTCTCTCAACAGAACCGCTCCACTTTACCTGAGAATTAACACTTTGAGGGTTAAGATTCCGGAATATTTAACTCTGCTTGAAAAGAACAATATAGAGTTTGAGGTTCATCCGTTTATTAAAGAGATGGTGAGAATTAAGGGGAAAATTGATATACACTCTTTACCGGGATATACCGATGGTTTCTTCTATATTCAGGATGTGGCTTCCTACCTTTCAGCCCTTTTATTAGCACCCCAAAAAGGAAAAAAAATTCTTGATATTGCTGCTGCTCCAGGCGGTAAAACTACCGCAATGGCAGCGCTGGTTGAAAATAAGGCTAATATAACTGCAATAGATGTGGATTCAGAGAGGATAACTTTTCTTGAAAAAAATCTGGAAAAACTTGGTGTAAATTGTGTTAAAACCTTAAAGGTTGATATTACAAGGGAAAACCCTTTTCCTGAAAACAGCTTTGATAGAATTTTTCTTGATGCCCCGTGCAGCGGCACAGGGATTATAAGAAGACACCCTGAAGGTAAGTGGAACAAAAGTTTATCCCTTATAAAACATAATCAAAAAGTGGAAAAAGCACTTTTAAAAGAAGCTTTTAAACTCCTTAAACCGGGCGGAACACTACTTTACAGTGTTTGCAGTCTTGAAAGGGAAGAAGGAGAGGAAAATGTTAACTATGCTCTCAATTTAGGTTTTAAAAAGGGAAACTTTGATATAAAATTTGAAGAAATCGGTGTTAAAGAAAATATGGCAAGAGTGTTTCCCCATAAGCAGGGAACAGATGGCTTTTTCTACGCTATATTTACAAAATAGGAGGGGTTATGGCAGAGGTAGAAAGGTTAAAACTTAAAAGAGAAGTAATGCTTAAGCTTATAAAGGCCCTTATTGATGGAGAAGAGCTTGAGAAGGTTTCTGAGATTGTAAGTATGGACCCGAATCTTTCTCTCAGACTTTTAAAGTTTATCAACTCTCCGTACTTTGGTTTAAGCAAGGAGATAACGTCTATTGTTCAAGCTGTTGCTTACCTTGGGTATCAAAATCTTAAAGATTACATTTTTGTTCTTTTGACATCTTCCCTTTTGAAATCGGCTGATAGAGATGAGATTAGGAAGATTTTGAAGCAGGCTTTTGCAATGAAATATGTTGCGGAAAAGTTATTGCCTTCCCATGCTGATGAAGCTTTTATGGTGGGTTTGCTTGACCCGGTTCTTAAAGAGGTTGATGTTGACGAGCTTAAAAAGATTCTTCAAAAAGCCGGGGTTTCCGATAATATTGTTATGGGGCTTCTTGATGAGGGGAGCTCTCTTTATAAAACAAAAGAGTTTACAAAGAAAATTCTTGACTTTTCTGAAAGAGTCGCAAGAAACGAGCAGGTTTCCCTGGATGATACCGAAGGGCTTACTTTTAGCGATATAGACGATATATATACAAAATCGACAAAAGAAGCTGATACACTTCTTTCCTCTCTCTGATTTTTATCTTTAATTTGACTTTTAAGCCCCTGTTTTCAGGGGCTTTTTCTTTTGGTAAAAGTGTTTTGACGAGTTGATTTGGTGGTAGTTTTAAAGTTTATAAAAGCTAAAGCCTATCGAAAATAGAGATTCTTATTTCAAGTATTTCCGGAAAAATTTTCCGTTGTTTATGCATTCTGTTTTCTTAACAGTTTATTGACATTTTCCTCCCTATAATACTTGCAGCTTTTAATACTAATATTTCTTAGGAGGAAAAGGATGAAAAGGTTTTTATCTCGTTTGTTGTCGGGTATGCTTATGGTTCTTGCATTTGTAAATGTTGCAAATGCTCAGCAGGTTTTAAGAATTATTACATGGAAGGGATACATTCCAAAAGAACTTCAAGAAAAGTTTGAGAAAGAAACGGGTATTAAACTGAAAATAACTTACTCAAATAACGAAGAAATGCTTGCAAAGCTCCGTGCCACAAGGGGTGGTGGTTTTGACCTTGCCCAGCCTTCAGCTGACAGAATTCTTTTTGCGGCTAAAAAGTACAAAATCTATCAACCTATGGATTATACAAAGATAGAGGCAAAAAATATTAAGCCGACACTTTTAAAGGCAACAAAGGATATTTCCGGCGGTTATGCTGTTCCTTACTGTTTTGGAACAACAGGACTTATAGTGAATAAAAAATACGCTCCTGATGCTAATGACTGGAGTGATCTTTATAATCCTAAATATGCTGGACATATAGCTTACAGACTTAAAAGACCTCTTCTTATAGGTGTTGCTTTTGCTATGGGTTATAACCCGTTTAAGCTTTACAACAACACTCCGGAATATAAGAAGATGATAAATAATGTTGCTCAAAAGCTTATTGATACTAAAAGTTATGTCTATGCCTACTGGAACAGCGGAGACCAGCAGAGAGAATTTGCAAAGAGTGGTAAAGTTTGGGTTGAAACAGGCTGGGACGGAATTGGCTGGAATCTTCACAAGGAAAATCCTGACATTGATTTTATTGCTCCTAAAAGTGGTGCTCTTGGATGGATAGATACTTTTGCTATTCCTAAAAGAAGCAAGAATGTAGAAGGTGCATATAAGTTTATCAACTTTATGCTTAAGCCTGAGAATGCGGCTGTGTTTGTTAACCACGAAAGATATCAGAGTGGCTCTAACGGTGTTGAAAAGTATGTAAAGAAAGAGATTAAGGCAGACTGGGGAAGAACATTCGATAAGAAAAACCTTGAAAACATAAAGTGGTATCCCGCTCTTCCGGCGGCGTGTGCAAAGATAGAAGCTGAAGCTCTTGAAAGAATTAAAGCTGCTGCATCAAGATAATGGAAAGGGGCGTTAACGCCCCTTTCTTAAACAAAGTATGAGGAGAATAATGAATATCCTTGAGATAAGCAGCGTGTCGAAACATTTTGATGAAGTTAGAGTTCTCGAACAAGTTAATATCTCTGTTGAGGAAGGGGAGTTTTTCTCCATACTTGGACCGTCCGGTTCTGGAAAAACGACAATACTCAGGCTTATAGCGGGATTTCTTTATCCCGATGAAGGTGATATAAAAATAAATCAAAAAAGTATTAAAAATTTTCCTCCTGAGAAAAGAGAAGTAAATATAGTTTTTCAAAACTTAGCATTATTCCCTATGATGAATGTGTTTGAGAATGTTGCTTTTGGACTTAAAAGAAAAAAACTATCTAAGGAAACCATTAAAAAAGAAGTTGCAAAAATGCTTAAAAAAGTCGGATTGAATGGTTTTGAGAAAAGAAAAATAGATGAACTTTCCGGCGGGCAAAAGCAGAGAGTCGCACTTGCGAGAAGTTTGATAATGAAACCGAAAATATTACTGCTCGACGAACCTTTAAGTGCTCTTGATAAAAAGTTGAAAGAACAGATGATGCTGGAGCTTAAACTGCTCCAAAAGGATTTCAAAACAACCTTCCTTTATATTACTCACGATCAGAGTGAAGCGATGATTATGAGTAACCGAATTGCCGTAGTAAATGAGGGAAAAGTCGAACAGATTGCTTCGCCGTTTGAGCTTTACAATTATCCTGCTTCGCCTTTTGTGGCATCTTTTGTGGGTGAAAATAACAGATTTGAAGTAAAAGACCGGAATCAGGAATCGGTAATAACGGAAAACGGATGGAAAATTTTGCTAACTTCTCCGGAAAAAAAAGAGATATTAAAAAATAGAAAGGTGAGTCAGATGTTCATAAGGCCTGAAAGTTTTGTAATAAATCCGAAAGAAAAAGAAGTATTGAAAGGAAAGGTTAAAACTATTCTGTTTGACGGACCTCATACGAAAATTTTTATCGAAACGGAATATAAAGATGAAATTCTTGTAAATTTGAAACGGAAAATTAATGGATTGAAAGAGGGAGACACTGTCTCTTTAGGGATAAAAGAAGATGAAATCAGACTGTTCTAAAAATCGCCTTTTACTAATATACGGTTTAATCGTTGTCGGATGGATATTTATGCTTATCGTTTTACCTCACACGGGTCTTTTTCTTTCTTCTTTTACTAACGATGATGGAAAGTTTACACTGGCCAACTATCTGAAATTTTTCAATCAGAAAATATACTACAAAACTTTTTTATATACTTTTTTTAACGGAATACTTATAGCTTTTTTCTCTTTCTTAATCTCTATGCCTTTGGCTTTTTTTCTGACAAAAAACATTCCGAAGAAAGTAAGTAATTTCTTGTTAACTATTTTGTTGATACCTCTTGGCGTTGGTGAGCTTATTGTGGTTTACTCTTGGATGGTTACGCTTTCCGATAACGGTTTAATAAAGCATTCTTTGCAAATCTTGGGAATAGATGTACCTAAGCTTTTAAATACTCCATTCAGTATGACTTTAGGTTTTGTATATATCTCACTTGTTTTTATGCTTCTTCCGATAATGCAGTCCCTTGAAAATCTTGACAACTGTTTGGTGGAAGCTGCTCTTGATTTAGGTGCTTCTAAATTTACAATCATTAAGAGAATAATTATTCCCTTTGCTATGCCGGGGATAGTGTCGGGAACAATTATGGTGTTTACTATGGTGATAGGGGATTTTCTGGTTCCGAATATTTTGGGAGGGAAGAGTGCCCTTTGGTTTACAGAGATAATATATAACAATTTTTTGACAACGCTTAACTGGAATCTCGGTTCCGCCTTCGGTTTCTTGCTTTTGTTGGGTTCGGTGTTTGTTATCTGGCTTCTTATAAAGATAACGGGACAGCAGTATGAAAAGGTGGTAAAATGATAAACGGTCTTGTATCAAAGAGATATCAAGCTTCCGTTTTTGTTTTCACGGCTTTCTTCTTCCTTTTTTGGTTATTGCCGTTGTTTGTTATATCGATTCTTGCGTTTAATAATGCCGATTATATAGGTTTCCCTTTTAAGGGATTTACTCTTGATTGGTTTTTCGGTTCCGGGAACAGAGTCGGAGTTTTTCACGATGCCGACCTTTTACAAGCTCTTTTTATCAGTATAAAAACCGCACTTTTGGTTTCCGCCGTTTCTTTATTTATTGCAACTGCCGCTGTTTTATATTTTGAAAAAGCGAAATCTCGATTTAAAGATTTTCTTTACTATTTATCCGTTTCTCCTCTTATAATTCCCGGGGTTATTCTGGGTATAGCGTTACTTACTTTTGCCACGACAATTCTTTATTTTTTTCAAGATCATTCCTCTATAGATTTGAGCGACTATCTCTCTCCCGGATTCTGGTTGGTTGTAATCGGTCAGATATCGTTTGTTACCTCTTATAGTATGCTTATTGTTCAATCTCAAATGAAAAAGTTTGATAAAACCCTTGAAGAGGCGGCACTTAGCCTTAAAGCTTCAAGGTTTGAGGTTTTGAGATATATAGTTGTTCCTTATCTTAAACCTTCTCTAATAAAAGCTTTTTTAGCGGGATTTCTAATCAGTTTTTCAAACTTTAATACAACGGTTTTTCTTGTTGGTTCAGACCCTACTCTTCCTATCTATCTGTTTTCACAGGTTAAATACAATCTTACGCCTGTGGTAAATGCTATTTCTTTCCTCATAATTTTTACGATTACGGCATTTGCCTTTTTAAATTTTCTTTTCGGTAAGGAGTAAGGAGGAAAAGTTGAAAAAAGTTTTTCTGATAAGTGTGGATGGTTTCCGCCCGGAAATGGTTGATGAAAATTACTGTAATTTTTTAAAGCAACTGGCCAAAAATAATTTTTACATAAACAATATGCGTTCAATGATACCTCCGATAACTCTTCCATGTTTCTTTTCTGTTTTTTTCGGTGTAAATCCTTTTACACACGGAGTTTTCTACAATATTATTCCTGATGAGTATAAAGTTGAATCTCCAAATCTTTTTGAAGTTCTTGAAGAAAACCGTATAGAGAGTTATGCTTTTTTCAACTGGGGAACACTTGAAAAAAGTTTTGGTAGAAAAGGAATATATGGAAAGAGGAAGTTTGTTGACGATTTAACGATAAACGGTGATAAAAAAATGGTTGAAGAGATTTTATCTTTTCCGACCGATTCTCTTCCGAATGTTTTTTATCTGTATCTTGGTGCTCTTGATGAAGTTGGACATAAAGATGGCTGGATGTCAAATAGTTATATCGAAACCGCAAAAGTGGTAGATTCCCTTATAGAAAAGCTTTTTAACAGATTCGCCGGTGATTACGATTTTATTATCCATAGTGATCATGGAGGGTATGAGTACGGTCATTACGTGATTATGGAAGAGATAATGAATGTTCCTTTCATTTATTACTCTCCAGAGAAATCGTTGTGTAATTTGAAGAAATTGGCACCTTCCATTGTGGATATTGCCCCGACGATTCTTTCTCTTTTCAATATTGAAGCTCCCAGTTTATGGGAGGGAAGCAGTATTTTGTAAGCTTTCTGGTTTTTAACGAACTATTAACAATTGACCATTATCTTTTTTATCAAACTTTTAAATTCTGGGGGTGTTATGAAAAAACTTGGTTTTTGGGGTAGGTTTGTTCTTGTTTCCGCTGTGGCGGTTGCTTTATCCGGTTGTTTTAATAATAAGCAGGATACACAGAAAAAAGAAGCGGAAAAAGTAAAAGTTTCACAGGAAAAGAAGCAGTTTTCTGGGACTGTCAACTTTTACACATCCCTTCCAAAAACTATAGCACTTGAAATAGCTGATAAATATCATCAGAAGCATCCTGAAGTTACTGTAAATGTGTATAGAAGCGGTGCATCAAAGATAATGGCAAAACTCGGGGCTGAAATAGAAGCAGGTAAAGTAA
>JALSLT010000020.1 GCA_026988135.1 Desulfurobacterium sp. | reverse complement strand
AGGATGACGGAAAGGGAGTGCTCAAAATGATGTGGAAAGAGTAATCGGGATGATATTAAAACAGTTAAAGTGGGAAAGGGGAAGTTACTCCCCCGTTGCCCATTTTATCAGAATATCTGCAACTTCAGGTCTTGAGAACTCTTTTGGCGGTCTTTTCCCTTGTTTAAGCATAGCTCTTACTTTTGTTCCACTTAAGTGAACGTGATTTTCTTTTGGGTGTGGACATGTTTTTGAAGTTGCCATATTTTCACATTTTGTGCAGTAAAAAGCGTGTTCAAACTTTAAAGGTTTAATTTCAAGTTCATCTATAAACTGGTCAACAAATTCCTGAGCTTCGTAAGTGCCGTAATAATCACCAACTCCTGCATGGTCTCTGCCTATTATCATGTGAGTGCAGCCATAATTCTTGCGCATAATCATGTGGTGCACGGCTTCTCTTGGACCTGCATAGTGCATCGGAGCCGGCAGAACGCTCAGGTGGATTCTATTTTTATTAAAATAGTTATCTATTAATGTTTCATAGCACTGCATTCTTATGTGTGCCGGAATGTCATCTTTTTTGGTTTCTCCGACAAGGGGATGAATCAATGCACCGTCCATCGTTTCAAGGGCACATTTTATAATGTATTCGTGGGCTCTATGAATAGGGTTTCTTGTTTGAAAAGCAACTACTGTTTTCCAGCCTTTTTCTTCTATGACTTTTCTTGTGTTTGCTGGATCTTGATAGTAGCTTTCATTAATACCTTCTCTTAGGGGCCTGTTAAGAAGTCTTATTAAAGAACCTCCCAAAAATTTGTTACCTGCGCTTTTTACAAATGCCACTCCAGGATGATTTTCGTCATTGGTTTTGTAAACATTTTCACAGTAAATATCAAGGTTAAGAGTGTATTTGTCTTCAATAACCATAATTGCTATTGGCCTATTTTTTTTATCATATATACCTACTTCATCTCCTACTTTAACAGATTCAAATATCTCATCACTGATAGGAAAAACTACTGGAATTGACCATAGGGTGCCGTTTGGTAGACGAAGGTTTTTGATTACAGATTCAGCTTCATCTTTTGTCATAAATCCTTCTAAAGGAGAATAGCCGCCTATGGCTATCATCTCGCAGTGTCCGATATACCTGTTCCCTGCCACTACCTTCGGAAGGTGTTTTACTTTTTCTAACAGTTCTTTTCTTTCTTCTTCGGTTGGAAGTTTGTTAATCAGTTTTCCGCCGTGGGGTTTAATCACATAGTCTCCTTGTTGATTCTAATTATGTATTTTTTTTGTTGTTTCTTAATTATATATTTGTTTTGTGGATCTATTTAAAAGTTTATTACGTTTATAGGGTTAGAGATTCTTCGCTGTGCCCAGAATGACGTTTTTTCCTGTCACTCTGAGGGAACATAGTGACCGAAGAGTCTGAAAGGATGAGATCCTTCGGGCTACGCCCTCAGAACAGTGGATCCTTCGCTGCGCTCAGGATGACAAAAGGAAATGCTCAGGATGACGAAAAGCGTTCAGGATAGTAGATAAAGAAGGTCTCAGGATCACGTTTACTTTATTAGATTCTTCGGGCTGCGCCCTCAGAATGACTAGGTTTGTATTAATTCTTTATTTTTAAGATAATCAACTATTTTATCTACACATTCATCAATTGTCATTTTGTCAGTTTCAACTATAATTTCCGGATTTAAAGGTTCTTCATAAGGGTCATCAATACCTGTAAAACCTTTTATAATGCCTGCTCTTGCTTTTTTATAAAGTCCTTTAGGGTCTCTCTCTTCACAGATTTCAACAGGACATTTCACAAAAACTTCTATAAAATCTCCTTCTTTAACAATGGATCTTGCAAAATTTCTGTCTCTTCTGTAAGGAGAGATAAATGCTGTTAATACGACTATACCTGCGTCAACAAAAAGTTTTGCAACTTCTCCTATACGGCGGATATTTTCTTTTCTATCTTCTTCTGAAAATCTAAGGTCTTTGTTAAGTCCCATACGGATATTATCTCCATCAAGTACGTATGTATGTATTCCCATTTCGTACAGTTTCTCTTCTACTTTGTGAGAAAGTGTTGATTTACCTGAACCTGATAATCCTGTGAACCATAAGGTAAATGAACGGTGATTTTTCATTCTTTTACGGTCTTCTCTTGTGACTTTTCCTATGTGTGGGATTATGAATTTTTCCATTTGTAGGTTCCTTCTGGAAGAATTAGTAAGCTCCTTCCTTTTTAAGTACGGTTTTTACTGTTTTTATCAAAATCACTATATCAAGCCATAATGACCAGTTTAGTACATACCAGGTATCAAGTCTTACTCTTTTTTCATAATCTGTATCGCTTCTACCGCTTACCTGCCATAATCCTGATATACCAGGCTTTACCATATAGTAGTATTGTGCAAACTCTTTATAGTATTTATCAATTTCTTCCTTTATTACAGGTCTTGGACCTACAAGGCTCATATCTCCCTTTATTACATTGACTATCTGTGGTAGTTCATCTAACGAAGTTTTTCTCAAAAACTTTCCAACTTTTGTTACTCTGGGATCGTTTTTTAATTTATAGTAAGTTTCCCATTCTTTTTTTGCTTCAGGATTTTCCTCAAAAAGTTTTTTGAGCCTTTCTTGAGCGTCAGTGTACATAGTTCTAAATTTTATAATTTTTATAGGTTTGCCGTGCTTTCCGATTCTTCTATGAACAAAAAATACAGGACCTTTAGAGTCAAGCTTTATGAGTATAGCTATTATTCCTATTATCGGAAGCAGTAGAGGTAAAATAATAATAATGGATATTCCTATATCAAAACAGCTTTTTAAAAATTTATTTAAAGGTGATTTTAGATTATTTTTCACATGAAGGAGAAAGACTTCTGAAAAAAACAAAGGAAAAAGTTCAGAATTTAGAAAAGCAAGTCCTTTGATTTCTGGAACGAAAAAGAATGTCTTTGTTAGACGTTGTACTTTTGCAAGGAAAGTTTCAGGTTCTTCCAAATCCTTCGGTATAGATATAACAGCTACATTTTGCGGGATATCTTTAAGTTCTTTTATTGAAAATTCTTTATTAATTTCTATAGAATGAGAAACTACATATCCCATAAACGCTTCACTATTAAAGATACCAGATATTGTTTTAATAAAATTCTTGTTCCCAATAGCCGTAATTTTTCGTTGCCATAGTCCAATTTTGTATAAGAGCGTTTTTACGATTTTTCTTTCAGCAGGGAAAATAAATATGGAAAATATTGCCATCATTATTACTGTTGTTCTGGAAACTTTATCTGTTAACTTACCCAGAGATACTATTGCAAGTATAGTAATTGTAGCGAAAAATATTGCTTTTATTATTCTTTTAGATTCTTCCCAAAAGGGAAATCTAAAAGTGTAAAGTTTGTGAAATGCGAAAGAAAGCATATATATGGCAGGCATCCACCATGTTAAAAATAATTTTTTTAAGGTCATATAGTATGGTGGGAGTATTCCGTATTCTCCCATCCATTTTCTAATGAAAAAAGTTGCTATTAAAATTATAAAGAAAGAGATGAGATCAGCTATAAAAATAATAATCCACGATATAAATTCTCTAATCATTAGTAAATTACCTATAAATTTCTTTCCAGTAGTTTTTTAGCTGTTTAAGTTTGTTTTCTAACCATTCTATATTGTCGAGATACCACTTTACGGTTTTTTCTATTCCCTGTTCAAAATTTACTTTTGCCTTCCAGTCAAGTTCAGATTCTACTTTATCTGTGTTAAGGGAATATCTAAAATCGTGGCCAGGTCTATCTTTTACAAATGTTATAAGGGATTCCGGTTTGTTTAAAATTTGAAGAATTGATTTTACCACCTCTATATTTTTCCTTTCCTCTCCGCTTCCCACGTTATATATTTCACCAGATTTTCCTTTCTCAATAATTTTAAATACTGCATCTGCACAATCTGAAACAAAAAGCCATTCTCTTATATTTTCTCCAGTTCCATATACTGGAATAGGTTCATTGTTTAAAGCTTTTAGAATTACAACAGGAATAAGTTTTTCAGGATACTGCCAAGGCCCGTAGTTGTTTGAAGGTCTTACTGTTATAACAGG
>JALSLT010000019.1 GCA_026988135.1 Desulfurobacterium sp. | reverse complement strand
TTTAATAATCTGGAGCATCAGAGTTGTTTTACCTGTTCCTCTTGCTCCTAATATGGCGATTAATCTATTGTTAAGGTCAAATTTTTCGTAAAGATATCTTTTAGTTTTGATACTGTTACCTTCTACCTTTCTTCTTGATAACTTTAGCAGAAACTCCATACATACCTCCAGAAAACACGACTCAACTCCAGTATTAGAAGAAAATATAGGAGATTTCTGGAATGAAGTCCAGACTTTTTGATAAAAATCTGGAATAGAGTCCAAATATGGAGATAAAAGAAGTGGGTGCTCCTTCCGGTTTTCAGATTTTTACTCTTATTTGCCCGCTCATCAGTTTTGGCAGGAGTGTATCCCACAGTTTTTCTAATGTGCGGATTTGTGTCCTATTATTTTCAATTTTACTAAAAATGTCTTCTACTATTTCATTAAATTGTCTAAGTTTAATGTTCTCCGGAATAGGAATAATAAAATTAGCAAAAACTTTCTTCTGAAAAAACTCTCTTGCACTGCCAGAAACTATATTTTTCTTTTCTTTGATCATTTGTTTCAAATAATAATTGAGGTAAAACTGAAAATCTGGTTGCAAGGCTTTAAAGCACCACATATTTTGATTCTGTAATGCCGGCAAGATATCTTTTGTAACAACAGCATAATTACCAATATTTGCTCCAACCATTACTAATAAAAAATCCTTGCGATTTAAAAAATACTTGCTAAAAAATTTTGCCAATTCATCAGAAATATACACTATTTTTTCTGTATTAACAAAACCATTTTTAAAGTTTAATGTCCTAATAATCTTTTGACCTATTTCTTGATATGTTTCACTTTTAAAAGCATATCCATTTCTAATAACACAAACCTCTTCCAATTTTTTTTCCTCCCAATCCTCCTTTGCCTCTTCCACAAACCACTGGCGAAATAAGGTTTCTGCCATTTTTTCAAGGGTTTTGTTCTGGCGGTGGAGAAGGTCAATTTTATCATCCAACGAGGAAAGCACCGACGCTATGGCTTTTTGCTCGTCCAAAGACTTGGGAATTTCGATTTCAAGATTTTCGATTGTCGATTTACTTATAGAAGAAAATACTGTTCCTTCTGAGGAATTTTTTAATTTTCTCATATTATACTTCAGCAAATAGTATAAAAAAAGCTTTTGACCTCTTTTTTCCTTAAGTCCTGCATTTCCTCTACCTATAGCACACTTCCCTTTTGTTAAGTTTACTTCACCGACTGGCGCTCTAACGCTCAGTAACACATAATTTTCATCTATTACTTTTTTAGGTTCAGTGCAAAATACTCTAGGGGTTACAAACCTGCAACCAAAATCCACAACACCTTGGTAAAAAGGCAAACCCTTTCCTTCCTCATTATAAGTTGAAGATGGAGGGGATTGTCCCATTATAATATCTGCTATTTCCTTTATTTTGACTTTTTTCCATTTACTTTTCATTTCTGCAAAACTCCTCTATAAAAAATCAAAAATCGCAATTCGCAATTCGTCAATCGCCACATCCCCCAACTTCACTCTCTTCCACCCTTCAGGCACTTTTTCACTCATTGCCTTTCTCCTTCAAAACACAATATGTACTTCTACTTTTGCCTAAATGAGTTAAATATTTTTTTCTCCTTGCTAATCATCATCTGCAACTTCCCAATATCCACCTTTATCAGGACCAATTCTTTTGATTTTTCCCTCTTTTTTAAGTTTTGCAATATTCCACTCAACACCTCTTCTGCTAAGGCCGGTAACATTTTGTAGCTCTTTTATTGTAATCCGGGGGTTTTTTTTCATTAAGAGTAAAATTTTCTCCACAGTTTTCTCCACAGTTTTCTCCACAGTTTTCTCCACAGTTTTCTCCACAGTTTTCTCCACAGTTTTCTCCACAGTTTTCAGGGTAGTTTCCTTTGAACTCACACCTTTACTTTCTGACATAAGAGGTATTACAATCTTGAAAATATCTTTTTCAATAAGCTCAGGGTTTCCCCCTTTTGAATAAATGGGCGTATATTTAAAAATATTTCTCACTCCAGAGCCAAGCTCATCTGCTCTACCTATTTCTCTAAATACTCTTGCAATTTTGGGATTTTTTGAATACGGGATTGAAGTATCCTCTTTTATATGCCCATATCCGTGGGCTCTGTTTGCATTTTCAGCAATAACTTTAGTTTTTTCAATAATTAGCCGTGCAGGAAGCGGACTTAAATACTCTCTGTGCATTAAAATATTTGAAATAACTTCCCTAAAGATTTTGTCTCTTAAAGAAACTCTGTGAATATCATCTTCAAGGTAAAAAGGGTCGGGAAGGTGTTTTCTTACAAACTGCATAAGAATATCAAATGAATCAATGAGATTTGTGTTTACAATCTCTCTATCATCATATCTATCAACATTTTCAACTTTTAAAATTGCATCTGTTTTGTAATAAGCCATTGTTGAATAGATAGCTTCATCTTTCCCAAATAGAAGTAAAGCTCCGAGAGTAAAACCTTTTTTACCTGTGTTGATATCTTCCTGATAAAGGCCAAGACTTTTTATCATTGTAAAATCATCCATTTTGGGTAATTGACTGTTTGGATTTAAACCGTTAATCATTTTCTTTACTTTTTCTATTACATTTTCATTTAAATCATTTAAAGTTAAAAAAGGGTAAACCTTATTTTCTGAGAAATTTGACTGTTTTCTCATATAAAGCATTGCGACAATATCGTTATTATTGGTAATGTCAAAATCTCCATCTTCATTCCTATCATAGATTTTTCCATTACATCTATGCACCTGAGAGCTTTCTGGAACTGCAATAGCAATAATCTGCTTTCCGTTAACAGTTATATCCTCTACCATTAAAGAAACTGGCGGATTGATTTTTTGCGGATTATTCGCTGCGGTTACAATTTCTTTTTTTATTTTCGGAATATATTCGGGATTAACGCCTACAATTTCAGCGTTATCGCTTACTCCCAGTAAAATATGCCCACCAATACGATTTAAAAATGCACAAATCGTATGATAAACATCTTTTGTAGGAGAGGTTTTGCTTTCCTTAAATTCTACATTTATACATTCTCCTGTCTTTATAAGTTTTAAAACGTCCTGCTGTGTCATCTTTTTTGTTCCTTAGGAATCTCTACTCTTTCTAAATTTTCCAGTATCAGTTTATTCAGCTTCTCTTCTTCCTTTAACTGCTCCATAAATTCCGCTTTTAGCTTTGTAAATCTTTCTTCAAAATCAAAGTCATCATCTTCTTCAGGAAGGCCAACATATCTGCCGGGAGTTAAAACATAATCAAGCTCTCTTACCTCTTCAATTTTTACTGATTTACAAAAGCCTTTTATATCTTCATAAGTTTCATCTTCTTTTTGCCATTTGTGATATGTATCAGCAATCTTTTTTATATCCTCTTCTGTTAAAACCCTTGTTCTTCTGTTTATAAGTTTTCCCATATCTCTTGTATCTATAAAGAGAATTTCGCCCTTTCTTGTTGTTTTGTTTTTTCGGATAAACCATAAAGAGGCTGGAATCTGGGTATTTAAAAATAGTTTCGGGGGAAGATTTACAATACAGTCAATCAGGTCATCCTCTATTATGTTTTTTCTTATCTCATATTCGGCTGTCTGTTTTGTGGTAAGGGCGCCTTTTGCAAGGACAAAGCCGGCCTTTCCATGAGGTGCAAGGTGAAAGATAAAGTGCTGAATCCATGCGTAATTTGCGTTGCCAACTGGAGGTACTCCATATTTCCATCTAACATCTTTTCTTAAAAGTTCTCCTCCCCAATCACTGTCATTAAACGGCGGATTGGCTATTACAAAGTCAGCTTTTAAATCTTTATGAGCATCGTTTAGGAATGACCCTTCAGAATTCCACTTAACCTGTGATGAATCTATAGTTCTTATGGCAAGATTCATTTTACAAAGACGCCATGTGGTATAGTTGCTTTCCTGACCAAATATAGAAATATCATCTATTCTTCCCTGATGAGCTTTGACAAACTCTTCCGATTGAACGAACATCCCACCTGAACCGCAGCAGGGGTCAAAAACTCTTCCTTTATAAGGTTCAAGCATTTCAACTAAAAGCTCAACAACGCACTTAGGAGTGTAAAACTGCCCTCCTTTTTTTCCTTCTGCAATGGCAAACTGTCCCAGAAAGTATTCAAAAACATGCCCCAGAATGTCGGCACTTTCCTTTTTTGTTTCATCAAATGAAACATTGCTGAAAAGGTCTATTAAACCTCCAAGGTTTATCGGATCAATATTGGCTTTTGCGTATTCTTTAGGTAAAACACCTTTAAGAGAGGGGTTTTCTTTTTCTATGGCTTCCATAGCTTCATCTATTATTTTCCCTATTTCCGGCTTTTTAGCATATGCCTTTAAGTAACTCCATCTCGCCTTTTCGGGAACAAAAAAGACATTTTCAGCTTTGTATTCGTCTATATCTTCAGGGTCGGCTCCTTCATACTCTCCTTTTCCCTCTTTTAACTTGTGGTAAAGATTATCAAAAGCATCAGAGATATACTTTAAAAAAATCAACCCCAGAACAATATGTTTATACTCTGCCGCATCAATATTCTTTCTCAATTTATTTGCAGATTTCCACAATTTCTCTTTAAGAGAAACTTCTTTATCTTTTGCCATACCAATCTCCCGGATATTAGAAAATTTTAAACTTCGAAAATTATATCACTGCTATCTTTGAGTATTTTTTCCTGTGTAAAGCTTTAAAGTTTTGTATCAACATCTATTTTTGAAGCTGAAACGATAACTTTACCCTCTACACAGAACTCTTTAACCGGACACTCATCCTTTTTAGGACAGTTACCGTTTTTCCTGTAGTGGCAGCCGTGCTTACTTAAAAGCCATAACGGACGAAACATCTCAATGGGTAGAATATTTTCCTCTTTTAAAGCTTCATCCCAGAGTTTAATTATGAGATTTCTAACAGTTGCTGTAATACTTTTAGCTTTATACTTTCCTGTAATACACCCTGTTGCAAATGTTGCCCTTGCGACATGAACATCCACAGGAATGGGTAGTTTTTCAAGATGTTTAAAAGGCATCCCTTTTATCTTTTCCTTCACTATTCTTATCCAGTGGGGAAATATTTTTCTGCCTGAAAGGTTGGGCAGTTTTTCATGCCATTTTTTGTCGTCAAGGGTATCGTAAGCTTTATCCATTTCAAAGTTAAAACTGTTGAAAAGAGAAAGAAAACTTCCGTTATAGTCATCAGCTACCGTTTCTGAAATATGCCACCATATATCTGTATCTTTATCTTTACGCATTGCAATTTTATGTTTTAAAAGGGCATCTTTTAATCGCTCTTTTCCCCGTTTTTTCACCTCACAGGGAGAAAAAACCCATGAATTTTCCTTATCTTTAAGTGTTTTTATCACACTATCCCACAGTTTTGCAGCATTTCTCATATAATCAAGGGAAGTTACAAGGGACAGCACAGCAAGAGATTTATCCATGTTTTCCGGAATATACTTTTTCACCCTGTCATCTGGAAGCTCTTTCTCATTGAAAATCCCATCCGTTTTTAACTTTTTAATTAAAATCCTTGCTATCTCTTTTGCCCTCTCCGAATGAAGTTCAAGGTCTATTCTTTTCCCCATTTTTATCCCCGAATATATAATATTTTAAATATTTAAGCGGGCTGTATTCCGGTAAAATAGAAAACGATATATAATCGTCCTGTTTGAAAATTTAACATCATTTCCGCTATTTTTTGTTCAAAATATTTAATATACGCTCTTTTATATCTCCAAGTTTCTTTTCGTCGGAAATTTTCCCGAGATCAGGGTCGGTTATGTAAAAAGAATCTATTACTCTGTTTCCCTCTGTTGAGATTATAGCTTTTCTCAGTTTTGTTTGGGCAAAAGCAAGCTCTTTTGTAATAGCATATAAAAGCCCTAACCTATCCCATGTTGAAACTTCAACAATAGTGTATTTTTCGGAAATTGAGTTGTCAAACTTAACTTTAGTAACAGGTTTCGGAAGGTTTGTTCTAAATCCTTTTTTCTTGAAAGGTTGTTTAAGAATATTTTCTATGTAAATCTTTTCATAATACAACTCTTTTACAAACTCCTTGACTTTATCTATCACATCTTCTTCCGGTATTTCTTCCGAAACTGTTGAAACCCTCACCGTATAAACCATAAAATCCGTTTCGTTCGTAGAAACAGCTTTATTTATATATGCTCCTTTAATATTAAAATTAAGATATGTAAAGACTCCGGCTATTTTATAGAAAAAAGCCTTTTTATATCTATCTATAATAGTAACTTCCGCATATCCGAGCTCCGGGAAAAACTCTGAAGTAAGTAATATATCCTTTTCTTCATCCATAAGACGTTTTATCAATCTTAAATGTTTTACTATATCATTAGCCGAATAAGTTCTTAAATAGTCCTCTTCGGCAGATTCAAACAGCCTTTCAAGAAGTTTTTTATCAGTATCATCCTTTAAAAGCTCTTTTACTTTTTCGGCTTTCTTCTTAACTTTTTCATTTATGAGGGTTCTAACATCTTTTCCGGCATAAAATACATCAAGAGAATTTCTAAAAAGCTCCCAGAGCAAAGAAGCCTTCCACTTATCCCATCCACCCGGTCCCACAGCTTTTATATCGGCACACGTTAAGAGAAAAAGCTTTTTTAACCTTTCTTCAGTTTGACAATTTTTAACAAACTCTTCTATCAATTTAGGATCACTTATATCTCTTCTAAAGGCAAGAAACGACATAAGAAGGTGATTTTTTATAAGCCAAGCAACCTCTTCTATCTCATCTTCCCGGAATTTCAGCTTTTTAAGATAACGGTAAGCTATGGAAACACCCACATTTTCATGCTTTCCTTTCTTCCCTTTTCCTATGTCGTGAAGAAGAGAAGCGATGAAAAGAGTGGAAGGCTTCTCAAGCTCATCAAGAATCTGGTAATAAGAGTTATTCTCCTTCAGCTTCTCAAGCTCTCTTAAAGTCATTATAAGATGTATATCTGTTGTGAACTTATGGTAAGTATCAAACTGAAAGTGACCTCTCAGCCTTTCAAAATCAGGAATCAAAGTATCAAGAACCTTACAATCGTGCATCAGCTCAATAACATACGATAAACGTACCGGTTTTGTAAGAATCCCTTTAAAATTTTGAAGAACTTCCTCTTTTTGAAACGCTTTCTTCTCCGTTTCAGCAGAAAGTTTAAATATAGCAAAGGTATCGGAAGAAAGTGCATACCCCATCTGTTGAATAAATTTAAATCCATCGATTATATAAACAGGATTTTTCAAAACATCAATTTTTTTATCGTCAAATATGTAAAGAGTGCCATCATGTTCGTAAAAAAAGTCGTTAAGCTTATTTTCTTTTCTAAACACCGAGAAAATTGTTTTCTCACTTTTCCTTGCAAACTCTTTGGATTTTTTGATAATTTCTCTGGTAATTATCGAAAGATCAAGGGCTGCACTAAAATAGTTTCTCATAAAGTTTTCAACACCTTTATTGCTTGAAGAGAAACCGAAAAATTCAGCTGCTTCCCTTTGAAGTTGAAAACTTAAAATATCACTCTTTCTTCCACTTAAAAGATGAAGATGGTTTCGAACACGAAGAAGAAAATCATAAGCCGATATAACATCTCTAAAACTTTTCCAGTCGAGAATGCTTTTATCTATAAATCCTGAATAATTTTCTATATCAAAAACAGTCTTTGCTATCCAAAAAGCTTCATGAAGATCTCTCAATCCTCCTTTGCTTTCTTTCACATTAGGCTCTTGATAGTAAACAGTACCAAAAAATCTCTTATATCTCTCATTTCTGGCTCTTAAAATCTCATCTATTATGTTTTCCCTGTTTCTGTTTAAAAATTTCCGGAATTTTTTTTCAAACTGAAAGAGAGTCTTTTTCTCTCCTGCCAGATAACGAATCTGGAGAAAGTTTGTAAGAACGCTTAAATCTTCTTTAGCAAGAGAAATCGCCTCCTGCAAACTACGTGGAGAATAACCCAATTCAATATTAAAAGAGAGCATAAAGTAATAAAACTTTTCAAGATCTTCTTTGTGAGAATCTGAAAGATCCCCTTCATAAAGAAGATTGAAATCCATATCAGAATAGAAATTTAGCTCGCCTCTTCCATACCCGCCGAGAGCTACGAGAGTTATGGGAATATCCCATTTACCAAAAAAACAGGGATAAACTTTAACCAGAAGGTCATCCAAAGCTTTTTTTAGCTCTTGGGCTACCCTAAACCCGGTCTCTTTTCCCAAATGTTTTTCTTTTATTCTTTCTCTTTTTTCAAAAAACTCTCGCTTAAACTTTTCAAGACTTGCATCCAAAATTACTCCTCCAGACGAGCTAACCTCCAGAGATATTTAAACCTTTCGGTAAATTTTTTCACTAAAGGTTTGTCTCCCTTAATAATAACTATATTCTCATCATTTCTTTTTTCCGCACTAACAGTCCAGTTAAAACTTCCGGTAATAAGCATATTACTATCAATTACAGCAAATTTGTTATGCATCAAACCACCGCGGGAACCTCTTTTGAACCTTACCGGAATCCCCGCATCCCTCAAAAGAGGTGCAATGCACCTCCTTGATTTGGCGGTTTCCCGATCTATTATAACTCTTACTTTAATACCACTATCATGAGCTTTAATCAAAGCCCTGGCAAGCTTTTTGGAGGTAAAACTGAAAACTGCTAAATCGATAGAAGTTTTAGCAGTTTCTATCTCTTTAATTATTGCGAAAGTAGCTCCTCCCCGAGGGGAAAAATACGCGGCAATCGATATGTTCTCATTGTTTGAAGAGATAGCAAGATTTTTCTCATTCTGAAAAGAGCATGAAAAAAGAAAAGAGAAAAACAGTAGGAACAAGAAACCCCTTTTATTCACTTCTGCTGTTCCACTTTAATTTTATCAATCACCGAAGAATTACCCATATACTTTGTTCCCAATACGGAAAGAAAAATAGAATTAAGAATAAACAAGCCTCCAAGAATAGCCGTTGTTTTTGTTAAAACAGATGCCGTATCAGCACCGAAAGCGGAAGAAGCACTGCCTCCACCCATTAGAGAAGATATATCTCCCTTTCCCGGTTGAATTAAAACAACAATAACAAGAAGTAATGCAAGAATTGCATGAATTATAAGTAAAAGAGTAAACATTTTACTGCCTCCCGAATTTTATGATTTTCTCAAAAGAATCAACTTTAAGACTGGCACCACCTACAAGTGCACCATCTATATTTTCCATAGCCATCAAACCTTCGACATTTTCCGGTTTAACACTTCCTCCGTAAAGAATTCTGACATTATCGCCTTTATCCTTACCAAATATTTCCGTAATTTTGTTTCTTAAATATCCGTGAACTTCTTCGGCTATTTCAGGTGTCGCCGTTCTACCCGTACCTATAGCCCATACAGGTTCGTAAGCCACAACAAAATCCGCAGAAAAGTTGATTCCATACAAACCTCTTGCAAGCTGCTCTCCAACTATATCAAACGTTCTTCTGTTTTCTCTATCTTCCAGTGTTTCACCGACACAAAGTATTGGAATTAAGCGATGAGAAACCGCCGATAAAACCTTTTTGTTAATTATTTCATCGGTTTCACCGAAAATATGCCTTCTTTCGGAATGGCCTAAAATAACAAACTTACATCCGGATTCTTCAACCATTATCGGGGAAATTTCTCCGGTAAATGCTCCTTGCTCTTCAAAGTACATGTTTTGAGCGGAAAG
The DNA here is from genome assembly GCA_026988135.1 of Desulfurobacterium sp. Taxonomy (GTDB): domain Bacteria; phylum Aquificota; class Aquificia; order Desulfurobacteriales; family Desulfurobacteriaceae; genus Desulfurobacterium_A. The sequence continues at coordinate 13,857 of JALSLT010000019.1, read as the reverse complement.
TTTAACATTAGAATCCTTTAAAATATCAAACATCGGAAACAGAGAAACAAACGGCGGGGCAATCACAACATCCCTGTCATTTACATCACCAATTCTTTCCTTAAATTCAAGAGCAAACTCAATGCTCTCTTTTACGGTTTTATGCATTTTCCAATTACCAGCAATTAAAGGCTTTCTCAATTTCTCCTCCCCCGATTAAGAAGCTTTTGCAAGCTTATATTTGGGCTTTCCTTCCAAAACTGCTTCATTATCTATAATAACTTTCTTGATGTTTTTCTTCGTAGGAACCTCAAACATAACATCCATCATGATTTTTTCCATTATAGCTCTTAAACCTCTTGCTCCCGTCTTTCTTTTTATAGCTTCCTTTGCTATCTCTCTTAATGCTTCCTCAGTAAACTCAAGCTCTACTCCTTCCAAATCGAGAAGCTTTTTATACTGCTTAACAAGAGCATTTTTAGGTTCGTTTAGAATTTTGACAAGGTCTTCCTCTCTTAATTCCGAAAGAGTGGCTATAACAGGAAGTCTCCCTATCAACTCCGGAATCAAACCGAATCTAACAAGGTCCTCAGGTTCAACATGTTGAAAGAGCTCATCTCTTTCAAGTTTCTTTTTGTTAAGGTCAGCATTGAATCCCATAGTTCCCTTACCTATTCTTTTGGCTATAATATCTTCAAGCCCTACGAAAGCACCTCCGCATATAAAAAGAATATTGGAAGTATCTATCTGAATATACTGCTGCTGCGGATGTTTTCTTCCACCTTGAGGAGGAACGTTTGCAACAGTTCCCTCTAAAATTTTCAGAAGTGCCTGCTGAACACCTTCCCCGGAAACATCCCTTGTTATTGAAGAATTTTCACTTTTCCTTCCTATCTTATCTATTTCGTCTATGTAGATTATACCCCTTTCCGCCTTTTCCACATCCATATCCGCATTTTGAAGAAGACGAAGAAGAATATTTTCCACATCTTCTCCAACATATCCAGCTTCCGTTAGCGTAGTTGCATCCGCTATTGCAAAAGGAACATCGAGAAGTTTTGCCAAAGAACGAGCCAATAAAGTTTTTCCGGAACCTGTCGGTCCGATTAAAAGAATATTGCTTTTCTCTATATCCACATCATCGGATGAGGTTTGAGAAAAAATTCTTTTATAGTGATTATATACGGCAACAGATAAAACTTTCTTTGCTTCATCCTGACCTATAGCGTACTGATCTAGAAATTCCTTAATCTCTTTCGGTGTTGGAAGATTAGCCGGCTCTCCAATATTTTTTTCTTCTTGAACCTGAGAATGAATCATCTCATAACATTCATCAACACAAAAATTACAAATAGCAACGCCTTTAGGACCGGTTATCAGCGCTTCAACTTCGGCAGACTCTTTACCACAGAAGGAGCATCTTCTCGGTGGAATTTGGGTTTCAAGCATCCGCTTTACCTCATTCTATAAGATTTTCTTTTTTCAGTAGAGTAAATATAATACAACTTCATAAAAAAGTTAACGGGAGTTAATATGACAAAAGTTAAAATTTGCGGAATAACAAATATTGAAGACGCTATAACAGCCATTGAATTAGGTGCTGATGCAATAGGGTTTATTATATTTAAAGGGAGCAGACGATATGTAACACCCCAACAGGTTAGACAGATAACAAAAAACCTACCTCCATTTGTTACCAAAGTAGGAGTTTTCGTAAACGAGGACAAAACATCGGTTCTTGAAATTTTAAGTTACGCTAACTTAGACTTGGCACAATTACATGGAAACGAATCTCCCGATTGTTGTAAATATATAGGAAAAAATAGAGTAATAAAGGTTTTCCGCTTCAAATCAAAAGAAGAAACAGATGAAGTTTTGAAATTTGAAAAAGTGGCTTCCGCTATCCTCCTTGATACGTTTTCCTCCAAAACTTACGGAGGAACAGGAAAAAAATTCGACTGGGAAATAGCAGAAAAAGTGAAAATGCTATCGGCTCTCCCCACTATCCTTTCCGGAGGATTGAATATTGCAAATGTAAAAGAAGCAGTTGAAAAAGTGAAACCTTACGGCATTGATGTATGTAGCGGTGTTGAGAAAAAGCCTGGAATCAAAGAAAAAACGCTTATAAAAGAATTTATCAGAATCGGGAAATGTAAAAATTAAGTACGCCATTGACAAATATAGCCTGCAAGCAGATATTATTAAAAGCAAAGTTCCAGGAGGGGTGTCCGAGCTGGCCGAAGGAGCACGATTGGAAATCGTGTGTACCCTCACAAGGGGTACCGCGGGTTCGAATCCCGCCCCCTCCGCCATTTGGGATATGTTAGACTTTAAAAACGAGAAAGGTCGGGTCCTCCGCAACATCCGGAGGGTGAACCCCGCCAGGCCCGGAAGGGAGCAACGGTAAACCTGAAAGGTGTGTGCGGCAAGGGTCCGACCCCTTTATCTTAACTAAATTAAGAACAGGGATTTTTTCATAATGGGATATCTTGCAATACCCAGAAAATATAGACCATCAACTTTTAACCAGGTAATAGGGCAAGAGCATATAACAGAAACAATAAAGAATGCTATAAAAACCGGAAGAGTAGCTCACGCTTACATATTCGCAGGACCACGAGGAGTTGGAAAAACAACAACGGCAAGAATAATTGCAAAAGCGATGAACTGTGAATCCCCGAATAACGGTGAGCCCTGCAACAGTTGTCTCTCTTGTAAAGGAATCAATACAGGCTCCTTTCCGGATGTTATAGAGATAGATGCAGCTTCAAACAGAGGAATAGACCAGATAAGGGAACTTAGGGAAACGGTCCTTTATTCTCCGGTGCAGGGAAAATATAAAGTTTACATCATAGACGAATTTCATATGCTTACAAAAGAAGCCTTTAATGCCCTGCTAAAAACACTTGAAGAACCACCGGCACACGTTGTGTTTATTCTGGCAACAACAGAGCTTGATAAAATTCCCCCGACAATTCTTTCTCGATGTCAACGTTTTATTTTTAAAAAAGTTTCGGAAAAAAAGGTAGTAGAGACCCTTTCGGATATTTGTGATAAAGAAAGTATAAATTACGAAACGGAAGCATTACACCTTATCTCTATCGCATCCGAAGGATGTTTAAGAGATGCGGAAAGTATTCTTGACCAGATGATATCTCTTTCTGAAGGGGTTATAAAAACCGAAACGGTTTCAAAATTTCTCGGAGTTCTCGGAGGAAAGCTTTTAAAAGAACTTTTGAAAAACGGCTTTGAAGGAAATAGAGTAAAACTTCATGAAACACTAAGCGAACTGGATAGCTCCGGTTTTAACCCTTCAACAGTTATAAGGCAGTTAATAAAATATATTGAAAAGCAGTTTCTAAGTGTTGACTCCGACTTCTCTGAAGAGGAGATGAATGTCGCTTTTGAAATATTGACAAAGAATATAAGAACTATTGATGCTCATCCTTTTCCTTTTACCGCCCTTCTTTTCAGTCTCTATAAGTTATCTTACTATAAGGATATCAAAAAACTTTCAGAACTTATGCAGTCTTTAAAAAACATCTCTTTTAAAGATTCAACAAGGATAGATATAAAAAAAAATGAAAAAAAACTCCCTTCCATAAGCAAGGAAAAACCTCCCGAGAAGAAAGAAACTTTTGATTTGGACAATTACATAAAAAAGGTAGAGAAACAGGAAAAACACGTCCATATAATCCCCAAAAACGGTATTGCGTACGATAGACTTATCGAAAGAAAAGCGGAACTTGAAAAACGTTTTGATAAAAAAGTTATCATTCCGGAACCGAAAAGCAGTAGAAAGATAGCAAGAGATGTTAAACTGGATAAAGATACGGAAAAAAAGGTCGATAAAGTGATTTCTTTATTCCATGCAAAAATTCTTCCCGGTTATCCAAGGACTGAGAAATGAAGATACTAATTATTGACGATGAAGCAGGTATAAGAGAAAGTCTTTCAGATATACTACGGGATGAAGGCTATAACATTTCAACAGCGGCATCAGGAAATGAAGGAATAGAAAAAATTGAAGCTGAACTTCCGGATATTATAATTCTGGATCTCTTTCTTCCGGGGATACCCGGAATGGAAATTCTCAAAAATTTAGCGAAAAAAAAAGTTACGGAAAAAGCGGTAATTATTGTCATATCAGGGCACGGAAACATCCAAACGGCAGTAGAAGCTATAAAAACGGGAGCTTTTGACTTCATAGAAAAGCCGATAAACTTTGACCAACTTTTGAGTGTTCTTGAAAAAGCAAAAAAACAGTTACTTTTTCTAAAAGAAACCAGTATACTGAAAGAAAAGCTATTTTCCGAAACAATAATAGGAAATAGCCAAGCTATAGAAAAATTGAAAGAAGATATAGCCGCCATTGCACCGGTTGACACCACAGTTCTCATATACGGAGAAAGTGGAACAGGAAAAGAACTCGTTGCAAAAACAATCCACAAAATGAGTAACAGAACAACCGCTCCATTTGTTCCGATAAACTGCGCCGCAATTCCTGACAACCTTATTGAAGCGGAACTTTTCGGATATGAAAAAGGAGCCTTCACAGGAGCAAACAGCAGAAAAAAAGGAAAATTTGAAATAGCGGATAAAGGAACAATTTTCCTCGACGAAATAGGTGATATGCCTCTAATGGCACAATCAAAACTTCTTAGGGTTTTGGAAGAAAAAACGATAGAAAGAATCGGCAGTATCGAAAGAATCGATGTGGATGTAAGGGTAATATCAGCAACAAACAAGAACCTTGAAAAAGCAATTGAAAATAATGAATTTCGAGAAGATCTTTATTACAGATTGAACGTTATTCCGATTCGTGTTCCTCCTTTATCAGAAAGAGAAAAAGATACTTTACTTCTCGCCGACTATTTCCTTAATAAATTTTCTGCAGATTACAAAAGGGAAAAACCCGAATTGTCAAAGCAAGTTAAAGAAATTTTTCTAAAATATAACTGGCCGGGAAACATAAGAGAATTAAAAAATCTGATGGAACGTTTGGTTATTTTGGTAAGGAAAGCTGTTATCAAACCGGAAGACCTTCCGGAAAATATGTTTTCAAAAGGAAAATTTAGAATCGAAAACTTTCTTTCAATGCCTTTAAAAGAAGCAAAGGAAGATTTCGAAAAAGAGTACATAAAATCCATTCTTAAACAAACTTGCGGCGATATGAAAATTGCTGCCGCAAAAATGCAGATAGACCTTTCCAACCTGTATAGAAAACTTAACAAATACGGGATAGAGAATGAGTCTGTTTGATTTTTTCAATATTACCGGCGTAACTGCTTTTGCAATATCGGGAGTATATAAAGGAATAAAAAAAGAACTTGATATTTTGGGAATAAGTATTCTCGGCTTCCTAACCGCTTTTGGGGGAGGAATTTTAAGAGATATAGCCGTAAATAGAACCCCTTCAGTTTTAACCGGCTACGTCGATATAACTTTCGCAACTGTAGGAATATTAACCGGTATTTTTGTCTATCTGTTTTTTAAAAAGGATATTTCAACCCACATCGGAATAAAAGTTTTTGATGCCATTGGCCTTGCCGCATTTACAGTTACAGGAGGCATAATTGGAATATCAGAAAATTTAAACCTTGTTGGTGTAATTCTTTTGGCCGTTTTAACCGGAACGGGAGGCGGAATTATAAGTGATATTTTAACAGGAGAAATTCCTTTTGTTCTGAAAGAAGATATTTATGCAACCTGCTCAATAGCGGGAGCTTTTACTCTTTTTCTAATGGCCAAAACTTTCAACTTATCTTTACAAGTAGCTACCTTTTTTTCATTATTTTTTACTCTCGGACTAAGGATTCTTGCAATCTTTAAAAACTGGCATCTTCCAAGGTTTGAATAAATGGATATGGAAAATTTAATTAAAAAGCTAAAAGAAGATGGACTTTTCAGAAAACTTAAAACAGTAGAAGAGGTAAACGGAGTAAAGTTAAAAATAGATGGAAAGTGGCTTATCAACTTTTCCTCCAACGATTATCTAAACCTTGCGTTTGATAAAAAAGTTATTGAAAAAAATATAAGATGTATTGAAAAATGGCCTATAGGTTCCGGCGCTTCAAGGCTTGTAACCGGAAACTTTAAAATTCATGAAATCTTAGAAAAAGAAGTTGCAAAAATAAAGAAAACCGAAGCTGCCCTTATCCTTTCAACCGGATATATGGCAAATATAGGAATAATCTCCTCTTTAATAGGGAAAGGTGATGCGGTTTTTAGTGATGAACTTAATCATGCAAGTATTATTGACGGTTGCAGGTTATCAAAAGGAAAAACGTTCGTTTATAAACACAAAAATACGGAAAACCTTGAAGACCTTTTGAAAAGATATAGAAGCCGTTTTAAAACCGTTGCCATTGTTTCGGATTCTGTTTTCAGTATGGACGGAGATATAGCTCCTCTTGATAAATTGAAAAAACTTTCCGAAAAGTATGATGCTTACCTTATAGTAGATGATGCACACGCAACAGGTGTTGTAGGCTATTCTTCATTTGAACCGTTCGACATAACACCGACAGAAAAAACTATTATTATGGGAACTTTCGGGAAAGCGATAGGAACATTTGGAGCTTTCATCGCTTCAACAATAACCTTAAAAGAGTTTTTTATCAATAAGGCTCGTAGTTTTATATTTACAACAGCTCTTCCACCTCATATAGCATGTGCAACCCTTCATAACCTTCAAATCCTTCCCGAAAGAATGAAAAAACTCCAAAAGAGAATAAAATTTTTCAGCAAAATAACAGGCTTAAAAAGCGAAACGGCTATTTTCCCTTTAATAGTCGGAGACTCAAAAAAAGCTTTACATTTATCGGAAATTATATTTAAAGAAGGTTTTATTATACCTGCCATAAGACCTCCTACGGTTCCCGAAGGAACAGCCAGATTAAGGATAACTCTTTCGGAAGGCCATACGGAAAAAGATATGGAAAAACTTGCAAAAACTCTAAAAACACTAATCTGAAACTCTGTTTCTACCCGCCTTTTTAGCGCGATACATCGCTTCATCAGCTCTTTTTATAACTTCTTCAATGGATTCACCGTCTCTTCTTTCGGCAATCCCGATACTTGCAGTTATTTTTATTTTTTTAAAGTTTCCTATATTTATCTCAGAATTTTCAACATCTTTTCTTATCCTTTCCGCAAGTTTTGCGGCAGCATCTTGTGAGGTTTCGGGAAGAAGAATAACGAACTCCTCTCCCCCATATCTGAATACCTTATCTTTTATTCTTATGGAGTCCATTATCTTATTAACCAGAAATTTTAAAACTTTATCCCCAACCTCATGACCAAACGTATCGTTAACACTTTTAAAATGGTCTATATCCACCATCAAAACAGAATAGTTCAATCCATCCAAAATCTTATGAAAATTCCTCAGCGCATATCTATTAAAAACTCCGGTTAATTCATCAATAAAAGCCTTTTTAGAAGTTGTTTTTAATTTACCATACATCTCATCAATATGGGATTTCAATCTTTTGTTAATAGTCGCAATCTTACCAATAATACTATCAAATATATCCTTTGTCGGAATGTAAGTTTTATAGAAATTCTCTACTTCTCCAAACCTTCTACACTCTACTAAAGTTAGAAGTTGCAAAATAGTATCTCTTTGATTCTTAAGATATTTAGTTTGACTAAAAGATAAAACAATAACAACAACAATAACCATAATAGCAGTTACCAAAAACAATCCTGTAATGTAATAGATGTAGTTGAAAAAGAAAGAATAGTTTCTTTTTACCCCGATATAACCTATTATGTTACCTTTATAGTCTTCAAGAGGATAAATAAAAAATAGATTTTTTCCATTTTTATAAGTCTTTTCATCTAAATATTGGTAAGGTAAAGTTTCATTCAAATGATAGTAATAGAATAAATTATCTTCTTTCATAGATTTTTTCTTCCATGATTCAAAAAACTCAGGGTCTAAGTTTTTTTTCATAACTTGTTTATTAAGTAGATAAAAAACTTTCTCGCTAACAGAAGATTGCAGAACATTTGCCAATTTTTCAATAGAAATACCAAAAGAAATAGCACCGAGAACTTTTTGATCTACCAATATCGGATAGGATGCCCTTAATCCAGGATATCGTTTACATACAAAAAAGTAAGAACTAGGAATGACAGCAGTTTGGAGAAAAACAACATCTTTTCTGTTTTTTAAAATTTTAGGCTCTGCAGACAAAGAAGAGAAAGAAAAAAAGTTTTCATCAGGATATTTGAAAAAATGAAGCTCTTCAACTCCAAAATCTTTATGCAATAACCCCCAAAAATCACTAAACTCATTTTTAATTCTTTCCGGTCTATCATATATATAAGATTCTTTAACCGCTTTATCTCGAGCAAGTATCAATGCTTGAGAAAGAAGCCATTCTTTACAGTTTTGAACTGTTCCTGAAATTAAGCTATATGAGGATCTCTTAAATCGATATTCCTCTTCTTCCTCAAACTTGCTTTCCATTCTAATAAAAAGAATACATGTAATCCCAATTATCAAGATGATAAAAAAAGGCATCAGTTTAAAAAATAAAGAGGCATTTCTTCTCAAAATTATGTCCGCTCATTATTGAGTTTGAATTTCAACTGTTCCTGCCTCTCTATTATATCTGAAAAATGTTAAAAAATACAGAGAGATATCTATTGAACTTACTACTGACAGCTTTTTTCAAAAGAGCAATTTCGATTATCTTTTCGCAAAAAGATAATCACTCTTTAACATAGTCAACACAGCAAGTGCCGATAAATCATATCCGGTTATATAATATCTTGCATCGTTAACCGCCACGGAAGCTATAGCTATTTTCTTATCTCCATCTTCGACAAAACCGGTAAACCACTCGCACCTACCTTCAGGGAAGTTTAACTGAGAAAGAGTACCTGTTTTCCCCCCCATTTTAAGAGAAGAACGCCTTCTTATTTTCTTGAAAAACTTCTTTCCGGAAGCGGTACCAAACCTAACGGTACCAAGCATCATTCTTTTAATGGTATCTGCTGTTTTTTTATTGATTGTTTTTCTCAATACAACGGGAGATTTGTGCTCATAAACGGTATTTCCTTTATACCTTACTTCTTCAACAAGAAAAGGTAGAATCATAACACCGCCGTTCTCTATTGTTGCCGAAATTAGAGCTTCGTGGAAAGGACTCACCCTTGTTTCTCCAAGCCCGGCCGCAGTTAAAGCAAGATCAAAATCATCAAGAGGTTTTCTTACAGTACCCCAGGGAAAATTATAATCATTTCGATTAAAGCCAAATATAGATGCAAAATCAAGAAGCTTCTTTTCCCCTAAAAGTTTTCCTACAACACCAAAATATGGATTGGAAGAGTAAGCAAATGAATGAAACATATTCCTATAAATTATATATTTACTATTAAACCAAACTGTCGGAGAACAAGAATCGTCATGGCCTCTGGTTACCAAATTTTTATTAGGATTTATGCTATTTTCTAAAGCCGCCGCGGCAGTTATTATCTTAAAAGTTGATGCTGCCACAAAAGTATTTTTAATAGTAAGGTCCGGATAGTCAACACTACTGACGGCCGTAACAACTTTTCCCGTAGAAGGCTCTATCGCAACAAAAGCACCGTATTCGAGTCTATACCTTTTAAACTCTCTTTCTATCTGCTTCTGAACTTCCGGATTAACCGTAAATACAACCTCAGTTCCGTTTGCATCCGTATAGATATATTTCCCATTTTTAACATTAGCTTTTTTAAAAAGGAAGAACTGAAACAGGAAATCCTTTTCTATTTTGTTAACCAAATACATATAAGGCATTTTTTCTTTTTCTTCTATAACCGACAAAGAATAATTGGCACTTTGAGCTTCACCAATCCTTGCCGATGAATCAAAAACAAAAGCGGACAAAATTATTAAAACCGTTATTACAACTGCACAAATACCGTATGCCGACTGCTTATTTTTCATATATCCGTAAAATCTCCTCTTTCTTAATTTTCAAACATCTTTTAAAATGATTGCTAATTTAAAAGTTAGTGAGGGAAAAGGAGATGTCAATAAGAGGTACATTGGTAAAAGCCGCCGTAAATGCAAAAGCGAAAGTTACAGAAAATACTGAAGAATCGATACCGCTAGATAGAGTTAATGAACTATGGCATTCCTACTCTCCTGTTGAAAAGATAGTTTCCATAGGTGCTGTTGACGGAAGTTTAAACCGAAAAGAGTTTCTCTCTCATATTCTATATGCAGTGGGAGCAAATTCCGTTTATTTTAAGGAAGAAGGGAAAGAAGAGAAACTATGGGAAGACTACCTTGTAGATGTCGGGGTTCTAAAACCTCACGAATATTCGGATTCAAGATTAAGGCTTTATATGGGGATTCTTGAAATAAAAGCCCTTTTAAAGATAGGAAATGAGAAAAAACCGGAAATACTTCTCCTTGACGGTTCTCTAATAGGGAACATAATAAGACCGGTAACTTTTTCTTTTCAAGTAGATGAAGTCATAAAAAATTCTATAGAACAAAATCTATTTCCAATTCTTAAAGAAAATTTCTCTTTCTCAAAAATAGACTCTCAAACTCTTCAAAAAACTCTGCTTGAAAATTTCCCGAGAGAATTTTTCCCGGTTGTGGCGGGATATCTTGAGTACCTTGAGTATTTAATTGCACTTGAAACTTTATTCAAAAACTTTCTATCCAATATTATATCCATCTCAAAACGTTCATCATCAAGAGTTTACGGTTTTGATTCGGTGCTTCCAGATATAGCCATATTCCAAAAATGCAACCTACCTGTAGGATTTAGTAAACCGGTAGAAAAAGAGATAACTCCTGATATTAAGTATAACTTTCCAAGGGTTTTTTCAAACTCTTTCCGGAATAAAAAGATAAATATTTTCTACGTAAAATTTAAACATGATATTTACAAAGTAGAAACAATCCTTTCTCCCAAAACAGTTTTCGACAACTTGAGCTACGCAATTATAAACGGCTATCCTTTACCATTAAAACTTGCCCATGATAGAGTAAAAATAACCAATAGAGATATGGAAACCTTATCTCTTATACTGGGAGAAAATTCGCGAACCGGAAGAGAGGGAGTTGATATCTGATTCAGATATCAAACTCCTCTATAATAGCCTCTTTATACTTATCAATCATAAAACCTATCTCTTCTTCGGTTATAGCAAGAGGAGGCATCATGACAAGAACAGGACCAAGAGGTCTTGTAAAAACCCCCTTCTCAACGATTCTTTTGGAAATTCTCCGTCCCACATCATCTTTCCATGAAAAAGGCTCTTTGGTCTTCTTGTTCTTCACAAGCTCTATCCCTACCATAAAACCTTTATTTCTTATATCACCCACATGAGGCAACTCCGTTAACTCTTTTAACCTGCTATTAAGGAAATCTATCTTCTCAATAAGAAATTCCGGCCAATTTTTTTTCTCAAATAGGTCGATATTTTCAAGTGCTACAGCACATGCAAGTGGGTTTCCCGTAAAAGTATGACCATGAAAAAACGTTTTATCGCTTCCATAATCCCCACCCCAGAAAGCCTGGTAAACCTTATCCGTGGTAATAGTGGCAGATAGAGGCATATATCCGGCGGTTAAACCTTTCGAAACCGCCATAATATCAGGAACAACCTCTTCAAGCTCACAGGCAAACATCTTCCCTGTTTTTCCAAAGCCAGTTGCCACCTCATCACAAATTAAAAGAACACCGTATCTATCGCATAACTCTCTTACACCCTTTAAAAACCCTTCAGGATGAACGATTATTCCAGCAGCTCCCTGAACAATAGGCTCCATAATAACAGCGGCAATCTCATCTCCTTTTTCTTTTAGAATACCTTCCATCACAGAAAGAGAGTGGTTTTTACACTCCTCCTGCGTTCCGTTGAATCGATAAGGAAAAGGTGATGGTACCTTAAACGTTTCAAACATAAGCTCTTTATACATTGAGTGAAAAAGGTCTATTCCACCGATACTGACAGAACCTATTGTATCTCCATGATATGCATCCCCAAGTTTTATAAACTTTGTCCGCTTTTTCTTACCTTTAAGCTGCCAGTACTGGTAAGCCATTTTTAAAGCAACTTCCATTGCGGTGGAACCGTTATCAGCGTAGAAAACATGGTTCAATCCTTCTGGAGTTATCTCTACAAGTTTTTTTGCAAGCTTAACGGCAGGAACATTTGAAAGTCCGAGAAGTGTTGAATGGGCAACTTTACCAATCTGCTCGATAAGCACATCATTCAACTCTTTAACGTTATGGCCATGAACATTACACCATATAGAACTTACAGCATCAAGATATCTATTCCCGTTAGTATCATAAAGCCAACATCCTTCGCCTTTTTCTATAATTATCGGCTCATGCTTAACATATTCGGCCATCTGAGTAAAAGGATGCCATACATACTCCTTGTCCCACTCTTTCAGAAATTCCAACCTTACCTCCTACTTTAAAAGTTCTATCTCCCTATCAAAATAAGACGGAAGTGTATCATAGGGAAGAGAATAAGAGTCATCTGTAATGTAGAAAAAATCCGTATTTGATTCTCTAACTATCTTTTCCATATCGGTTTCCGTTGCTCCATACACTATACAAACGCTTTTCTCAGAATGGATGGAGTAGCAACTATTCTCATTATATCTTGATATGTCATGTTCATATATAACAATAAAATCGGCAATATCATAATAATCCTCAGTCGGTTTACTGCCGGGATTTAAAACCACAATTAACCTTTTTCCTGTCTCCTCCTCTTTAAGATTTATATATGCAACGAGGTCTCTGTAATACTCCAAATCTTCATCCATATTTGAAACTTCATCTATGAAAAACCCTCCGATATTATGATAAAGTTCAATCCAGTTATCTATATCCGTTTTCACATCATCAATGTCTCTATAGCCGTAATCGGTATAAACATATCCTATCGGATTTATTCCCCTTTCAATTAAAGCATCTATCAGTGAAAGATAGTTTAAATCAGACTTATACTCATAAGAGCAATCCAGAGGACCATCACAAGGATTTAAAACCACTATAGGAATATCGGAAGAGGAATGGGATAAAATTTCGTCCCAAAAAGGTTTCGTAGGATAGAAATACCCCGGCAAAAAGATATGCCTTTGACTCTCAACTTTTTCAACCTTAACCCCACATCCGGCAAAAAGAAACATCAGGAAAAAAATAAAAAAACAAGTTATTTTTCCAATTTTCATAGCAATTCTACCACCTTGAAAAAGTTTAGAATAAATTATAACCTGTTCAGTAATAGAAACTATTCTTTATTCGGGAGGTATAAAAGATGAGAAAATTTTCAGTTAAGTTTATTATAACGATAGCAAGTATAGCTACTTTTCTTCCTAACACAGGATTTGCAATAAGTTATAAAAAAATAAAAGAGACGTACCATAAATCCTTTAATTACGAACAACAGAAAGATTTCAAAGATGCAATAAGAGCAATAATGCCAGTATATGAAGCCTATCCAAACGGCTATACCGTTAATTTGAGACTTGGCTGGCTTTACTATCTTTTGAAAAAATACGGTAACTCCGAAGCTCACTATAAAAAAGCGATTAAGTCTGTCCCTTCCTCTGCGGAAGCCAAACTTGGTCTTTCACTTCCATACCTTGCGCAAAAAAGATGGAAAGAGGTGGAAAATCTTATGTATGAAATCCTTAAAACCGATTTCTATAATTTCTACGGAAACCTTCGTCTTGCCATAGCTCTCAGAAATCAAGGAAAAGGAGACCTTGCAGAAAAAGTTTCAAGGAAAATGCTCGCATTATACCCTGCAAATGTATCTTTCCTCACGGAACTCGGACTTGACCTAATAGCCCAGGGAAAAAATAAGAAGGCATATTCCATATTTGCTGATGTA
>JALSLT010000018.1 GCA_026988135.1 Desulfurobacterium sp. | reverse complement strand
CATAGCTCTCAGAAATCAAGGAAAAGGAGACCTTGCAGAAAAAGTTTCAAGGAAAATGCTCGCATTATACCCTGCAAATGTATCTTTCCTCACGGAACTCGGACTTGACCTAATAGCCCAGGGAAAGAATAAGAAGGCATATTCCATATTTGCTGATGTAATTGTTCTTGACCCGGAAAATCAGATTGCAAAATACTACCTTGGGAAATAGTCGTGACCCATAAAGAGGTTATCGATTTTCTGGCAAAAGAGGTAAAAAACGAAGGATTTATCGTTACAAGGGAATCTTCCTTGAAAGTTCTTTTTGAAATTTCCAAAAAAACAGAAACAGCTTTAATAGGTAAATGTGCCGGTACATTACAAGAATTAGCTACAACAATTCTGAAACGGAAATTTATCAATCCTTCAATAATGACAGACCAACAACGTCTATTTGTTATAAGAAAAATTCTAAAAGATTCGGAAAATCCTCTATATAACTCACTTGACTATATAAAACTTGTAGATTCAAGGATAAGGGAGCTAAAAGAACACAACATCTCTCCCTTTCAGCTTAAAAAATGTTCCGAGAAAGCAGACGGGAAATTGAAACAGAAGATAATTACCACCGCAAAACTTCTTGAAAAATACAACAGGATTCTTAAAGAAAATACCTGCTTTGATATTTTCACTCTTTTTGAAAAAGCCAAAGGTGGAAATTTAAAAGAATACAAAAAAATTATTCTCCTTTTTCTTCCTCAAATCCTTCCCCTTGAAATAGAATTTCTCAAATCTCTAAAAATTCCCGTTACAATAGTAGCTTTCAAAGATAATGATACCGAATTCACAAAGCTTTTCAGAGAAAATCGAAAACTATTTAAAAATTGGCAAATTATTGAAGTCCAACCTGATAAAACTTCTCTGTCTCTTTCTTTATCTCCCCAAAAAGGGACTTTCGAAAAAAAGGAGATTTATGAATATCAATTTTTTGGGGAAAGTGAAGGAATAAAGAAAGTCTCTCTGATAGTTAAGTATCTCATTTCCAACGGAGTATCTCCGGAAAAAATAGCTGTTATAAGTAGAAACTTAAACGGTAAAGAATTACTATTTCACGAGTATTTCAAATTTTTAAAGATACCTTTTCGAACTCAAAAACCGGGAATACCTGTTCAGCTACACCCGCTAATTAAAAAATTCCTCAGAACCGTTGAAAACGGCAACGAAATATTAAAAATAAAAGAATGGATAAAAAAACTTAAAACCTTTATAGAAGATGAAGAAGCAGATGAAAACATAAGAAAAGAGTTATCGATAATCTTAAAAGAGATAGAAGAACTTGAAAAAAACGGTATAGTCGAAACTAAGCGTTACAACTGTCAGAAATTTATCAAACTATTTCCCATTTTTATGGAAAATCGAACCTACATAATCACTGAAGAAGAGCCTCTCGGAGTTTTTATCGGCACACCGGAAGCTGCTCCGACAATTTTTCCCGAACATATAATTTTTTACGATATCTCCAACGGTATCTACCCCCGTTCTTTTCCTTTTGACCCCGATTTTTCTTACAAAGAACGAGAAGAGATAAATAAACTGATGGAAATTTCTAATCCTTTACTCGAAGCGCTACCAGGCAGAGACAAACTTATTTTGTATGAATTGCAAACATTTTATAACGCTTTTGCATCAGCGGAAAAAACAGTACATCTTTTATATGATCATAAAAAAGGAGAATCTCTTTTCTCTTCAATAGTTTCCGATATTTCAACCGTAAAAAACAGAGAAACAAACCTTTTTACCGAAGAAGCGATAAATACATTGAAAGTGTACCAGGAGAAAAAGGAACCTGAAACAAATACTGAATTTGGAGTTAAAGGATGGAAACAAAAATTTGCTGGCGACAAGATTTTTAATTTTATCATAGACAAAAATTTAATTCAAAAGTATTTATCACCTCTTACAGTAACGGATATTGTCAGTTTTTTTGATTGCCCTACAAACATCTTTTTTTCAAAAGTTATCGATTATACTGTTCCGCCTTCGATTGAAATTGCCGAAGGTCAAATTTATCATGAATTTATAAACCGGGCATATAGAAAAAAAGAAAAAGCGGAAATTATTTTTGAAGAAGTATTTGATAAATTTGAAGCACAGATAGAAGATAACACTATTCGCTTTATTAAACCTTTTATCAAAGAAAATGCCTTAAAGTTCATTAAAAATTTTGAACCTAAACTGGAAAACCTCGAGCAAGAAAAACCAGTAACTGTAAAATTCGGAAACCTTTCATTCTCCGGACGAATAGACTGGCTGGAAAGCTCGGAAAAAGAAATCAAATTGGTCGATTTTAAAAGAGGAAACGTAACAGATAACAATTTTAAACCCGGAAGAAAAAAATCCTTTCAGATAATACTCTACGGCCTTGCAATTTTTAATAATGGCGACATAATAAAAACTGCTTTGGATATACCAAACATAAAATTTTCTTTTGTAAGCGTTCCCAAATTTAATCCTCGAAGTAACAAATGGTATGTGGAATTCAACGGAAAAGACCATTCCAGCGAGATAAAAAGAGTAATAGCATGGGTTGACACCGGCATAAAACTTATGGAAAAAGGATTTTTTCCGGCCCTAGAAATTAAAATTGGAATAAACAAAAAAAACAACGGACCTAAAGTTCAACTTTTTGCCCAAAAATACTGCCAACACAATTCATTTCTCACAAAAAAAGACATTAAAGTCTTTGAAAATAAAATCGTTAAAATTCACAATAAACTTTTTGAGAAATTATGGAGCTAATCTCTTAACAAATTTAACATATTTAAACAAAAATTGATTCATATATCCTTGACATAATCTCTTCATAGGAGTAGAATGAATTCAGAATTATCTGTATTTAATTTTCACCTTAATGTGGAGGGTATGATGAGAAAAAGACTTATGTTAGGCCTTCTGCTTGTCCCGCTTGCAATTACAGCATCATGCGGAACGGCAAAGAAGGAAGTGAAAATCACACCGGAGCAGAAAAAGCAGGAAGCGTTGTTAGAAGAAAAGTATAAGAATCTACTCAACGATATTGATGCTCTAAAAGAACGTCTTGCAAAAGTTAGGAAAGAGAAAAAAGAAACAAAGGAAAGAATAAGTTATCTCGAAACACAAACAAATATCCTTGAAACAGAAAAAGTAAGGCTACAAAATGAGCTTCAATCAATGCCTTCAAGAGGAGAACTTGAGCAGGAGCTCCAACAGCTACAAGCCCAGGTAGGGGGTGAGCAATGAGAAAACTAACAGGAATATTGACAGCATTTGTTATAGGAATTTCCGCATCAACTGCAATCGCAGCTGATTCATGTCCAAGTAATATCTCGAACTATGACACTTGTACCGTTACAAATTCCACACAAACGGAAAAGAAAACACCTACAACTACAACAGAAACAGCAACAAACATAAACACTGAAACCACAGGCAGATATGCGGACCTTGAAGCTAAGTATAAAAAAGCCCTTGACGAATATAACACACTGAAGGCTCAGCTTGAGAAAGAAGAGGAAGAGCTCGCAATGCTTAAAGCGAAAGAAGCTGATCTTTTGAAAAGATATAATCTAATATCTCAAGAAGTTTCAGAACTTAAGAAAGAGATAGAGTACAGAAAGCAGCTTGAAGCAAAAATAGCAGCACTAAAAGCTAAACTTGCAAACTCCGAGAGTAAAGTTGAAAAGCTAAGGAGAGCTTTTATGGCTCTACCGAAAAGCTATAGAGTTACAAAAGGAGACACTCTATGGGGAATATCCTCCAAAAGCTATATCTATAACGACCCATGGCAGTGGCCTCTTATTTATAAGGCTAACAGAGCTCAGATAAAAAATCCTCATCTTATCTATCCGAATCAGGTATTCACAATTCCACGAAATATTACCGCTCAGGAAATCATAGATGCAAGAAAACAAGCTCTAAAAACACCTCCACCTCCGGGTGTTAAAGTTAAAAAGGTTGGTCCTGTTAGAGCCGAAGATGTTCCAACAACTGCAACAGATTCTTTTATGTTTATGCACGAGTAAGCATAAAGTTTTGAGAGGGAATTCTTTCCCTCTCTTTTTCTCTTGACTTAAACCCAAATAAGAATAATTTTACTCACAGAGTTTGTTTACTACTTGCAAAAGAGGTGATATAATTGGGGAGAAAAAAAATCCCCCTCTCATTTGTAGAAGATCTCCTTTCAAGGGCTGACATAGTTGATGTCATCTCCAACTATCTATCGCTAAAGCAAACCGGTAGAAACTACATGGCTCTTTGCCCTTTCCATCCGGAAAAAACCCCCTCCTTTGTTGTAAGTCCTGAAAAACAGATATTTAAATGTTTCGGATGTGGAGTAGGAGGTTCAGCCATAACCTTTATACAGAAATATGAAAATCTATCTTTTTATGAATCTGTAAAAAGACTGTGCGAGCTTTCGGGAAACGAATTCCCTTCCGAATTTTCCGAAGAAACGAACGAAACGGAAAAACTGTATGAAAGTGCCAAAGAAGTGGCTAACTTTTTTCATCAACAGATAGAAAAAGTGAAACCTTATCTTAAAAAAAGGGAAATAAAAGATGACCTATCAAGAAGATTTATGTTAGGTTACGCCCCTAAAGACTATTATGGAAAATTAAAACTTCCCGATAAAACTCTTAAAAAACTAAATTTGATAACAGAAAAAGGGAAAACTTTCTTTTCCGAAAGGCTAATAATTCCCATTTTTAATCATTCCGGGAAAATTGTAGCTTTTGGTGCAAGAGCATTAAAAGAACATCAAAAGCCAAAATACATAAACAGTCCGGAAAGCGAAATTTTTAATAAAAGCAGTATCCTTTACGGATTTTATCAAGCAAGAGAAAATATTCTCAAAAAGAAAGAAGTTATAGTGGTAGAAGGATATTTTGACGTTATATCTCTATTTAAAGTTGGTATTGAAAGAACAGTCGCTCCTATGGGAACCTCATTAACGGAAAAACACGCAAAAACTCTAAAAAGATATGCAAAGAAAATAGTGCTGTTTTTCGACGGAGACGAAGCAGGAGAAAAAGCAACGCTAAGGGCTTCGGAACTTCTGACCAAAATTGGAGTTGAACCTTTCATTATAAAACCTCCAGAAGGCGAAGATCCTGACTCTATTTCAAAAGCAGACGAAGAGCTACTTAAAACTCTAATATCTCAACCGGCACCTCTTTCGAAATATTTGATAAAAAAAGCAAAAGATGAGCCTTTGGAAACCAGATCTGAATTTATAAAAACAGCCGTTTCCATCTACTCTGCTTTTGAAAAGCATGACCCATTTAAACTGAAAAAGTTTCTATCCGAGCTTTCTGTCGAAACGGAAAGTGATATAAAATGGCTAAAGTCAATAGTGAAATCTACCCTTAAACAACCCTTTAAAACTGAAAAAAAACAAAATCAAAAACCGCTTATTCCGGAATATGAAAAAGTCTTCATAAAAGGAATAATGGAAGGGATAATCCCTCATGATATCGAATTATCTCCAAACATATTTTATTCAAACGAATGTAAAAAACTTTATCTTTATCTTAAATTAACAAAAGGACATCTTAATTCCGTAGAAATGGAGCAAAATGACCCCGAACTTTCAGGAATAGTCGCAGAGCTTGCATTTACCAATTTCAACGATAATGAAATAAAATCTGCTCTTTGTAGAATATTAAGAAAAGAGATTGAAAGAAAAATAAGAAGCACTAAAGAATTTTCTCTAAAAAAGAGACTAAAAACAATATCCATAAAACTTTCACAAAAAGAGGCCGGGGGAATAGAGGAGATAATATCATGTATCTATTAAATCACAAGGAGGTGCAGTTTGGAGAAAGGGCACTTTGAAGAACTCATAGCCCTAGGGCGAGAGAAGGGCTACGTAACGTTTGACGAACTTATAGAACACATAGACGAAGAAGCCCTCACCCCAGAACTACTAGAAGAGCTAATGACCCAACTTGATGAGTACGACATAGACATTATACCAAAGGAGGGAGCTGAGGCAATAGACCTTTCCAAACTCCAGATAACCATCTCACCGGATACCATGCCTCGTTCGGACGATCCTATCAGATTGTACTTAAGAGAAATGGGAGGTATTCCTCTTCTTAAAAGACATGAAGAGATAACTCTCGCCAAACGGGTAGAATTGGGAAGAAAAGCTCTTATCAGATATCTCCTAAAAACCAGAAAAATTCTTGACTTTATCATCTACGCTGAACAGAAGATAAAAGAAGATAAGCTAAAAGTAAGAGACATCCTCCGCTCTCCTGACGACTTTGCAGAGGGAGGTGAATCGGAAAGGAGAAAAAGATTTTTTGCAATAGTCTCAAGAATAGATGAAATACTTCCCGAATTTGAGAAAAAATATGCAATTTATCAAAAAAGACCTAGAAACAAAAAGAACAGAAAAGAACTACTCAAAACTTGGGCAAAAATAAACATCCTTCTGAGACAACTTCCTCTCTCCTATTCGATATATGAGTCTATGGCAGAAGATATTTACTGCAAAACAAGAGAACTAAAAAAATGTGAAAAGAACATTCAGAAGTTAAGCGGGAAACTTTCATTTTTAGGAACATCTATCGAAAAACTTCCGAAAATGTTTAACAACTCTGAAATTCAGGAAAAGATAGATTGTTCAAAATATACAACAAGAGAGATAAAAAAGTTTGTTAACAAATATCTTACTTATAAAAAGAGGTATGCTGAAATTACAGAACAGATAGGAATGCAGAAGAAAACTTTCTACCGGATAACGGAAAGAGTTCACTACTACCAAAAAGATTCTCAAGAAGCCAAACAGGTGCTTGTCAGGTCCAACCTTCGTCTTGTCGTAAGTATAGCAAAAAAATATATCAACAGAGGACTTCAATTCCTTGACCTCATTCAGGAAGGAAATATCGGACTTATGAAAGCTGTTGATAAATTTGAGTACAGAAGAGGATATAAATTCAGCACATATGCCACATGGTGGATAAGACAGGCCATAACGAGAGCTATTGCAGACCAAGCAAGGACAATAAGAATTCCTGTTCATATGATAGAAACAATCAATAAACTCATAAAAGTTTCAAGGCAGATGTTCCTTGAAATGGGAAGAGACCCAAAACCGGAAGAGATAGCGGAAAGGCTTAAAATGCCTGTAAGCAAAGTAAGAGCAATAATGCAAATTTCCCAAGAACCTGTTTCCCTTGAAACGCCTATAGGTGATGATGACGACAGTACTCTCGGAAGTTTCATAGAAGACGTAAAAAGCCCAATACCGGAAGACATAATAATAAGAAACGACCTAAAGGAAAAAGTTTCCGAACTTTTATCGGTATTAAACGAAAGAGAATCGGACGTTTTAAAACTTCGTTTTGGACTTGACGGACATCCTGAACATACTCTTGAGCAGGTAGGAAAAGCGTTCAGAGTTACAAGAGAAAGGATAAGACAAATTGAATCGAAAGCTTTAAAGAAACTGAAAAATCACGGTCTTGATATTGATTTAAGTATATTCCTTGAGAGGTAGGCTTTTCCTGCCTCTCCTCAAAACATCAAGAAAATCCTCAAAGTCCTTTAACAAAGGAGCATTAACATCTATTTCGTTTCCTGAAATCGGTGACTTAAAAAGAATTCTTTCTGAGTGAAGTAGAATTCTCGGAACAAATCTTAAAAGGAAAGGATAAGTTCTTTCCCAGTATAAAAACTCTCCGACTACTGGGAAACCCGCAATAGAAAGGTGTTTTCTTATCTGATGTTTCCTGCCGGTTTCTATCTCAACCGTAATGAAAGTTGCATTTTCAAACATTTCTTTAGGTTTTACAATAGATACGGCTTCTCTACCATCAAGTTTAAATAAAATTTTCTTAAATTTAGGGAATCTTCCGCAAACTACCGTTTTATAAATCTTTCTAACTTGTTTATTTTTAAACAGAGAAACCATCTTGTTAAGTACATCTTTATTTTTAGCAAAAATAACTGCTCCTGATGTCTGTTTATCCAATCTATGAACAGCATACACAAAACCGAACCTTTCTCTTAAAACTTCTTCAAGATTAGGTTTATCTTTGTTAGTATTGATAAAAGGAGGTTTATTAACTACCAAAAAACTCTCATCTTCATAAAGAATATTAATGTTCCGAACCGGTTGAAAAAAATTCTCTGAAAGGGAAAACTCCACAGAATCTTTCAAAGAAACAGAAATATTTCTTTTCCTAACTTTTATACCGTTAACAGAAACAAGGCCTTCATCAATAATTTTTTTAACCTTCTTACCTGAAAAAGATGTAGAAGATAGAATAATGGAATGGAGTAATCCTTTTCTATTTTTAATCAGAAATGAAGAAAATACCATTAAGCTCACCTCTGTACTATTTTAATATTAGAGCCAGTTTATAAATAGGAGGATAAAGATGGCAGCAATATTATACTCCGAGCGATTTTTAAAACACAACCTACCATCCCATCCTGAAAATGCTAAAAGACTTAAAAGCTTTATAAAAAAGGCATTAAATTTTCCTCTGAAAATTATAAATCCCAACCCTGTTAATATTGAGCTTCTTGAAAAGGTTCATGATAAAAAATACATAGGCAAAGTTAAAAGTGCATCACTGGCAGAATTTGATTACCTTGATTCTGACACTTATGTAACTGAATTTAGCTTTGAAGCGGCAATTATTGCAGCGGGAGCATGCCAAACCGGAATAGAATTGATAAGGCAAGGGGAAAAAGCCGTTCTCTGTGCAGTAAGACCTCCCGGACACCATGCAGAGTTTAATAAAGCCATGGGATTTTGCATCTTTAATAATATCGTAATAGCTGCTATTAAAGCATTTGAAGTCGGATTAAAGAAAATTTTTATAGTTGATTTTGATGCACACCATGGGAACGGTACACAGCATCTAATAGAAAAGATACCGGAAATTTTCTACTTTTCGACTCATCAGTTTCCCTGCTATCCCGGAACCGGAAGCACAGAAGAAAATAATTCTCATATACACAACATACCGATATCTCCGGGTAGCGGAGATGAAACGGTTACTCCTATCTACACGGAAACTTTACCTCAACTTGTCACCTCTTTCTCTCCGAAAATTCTTCTTGTTTCCGCAGGTTTTGATTTTCATACTCTTGACCCGCTAACAAACCTAAATGTTTCGGACAAAGGTATGGAAACAATTATAAAAAGTGTCTTTAAGGTTGCTAAAATAAAAAAAATCCCAATACTTTTAACCCTCGAAGGCGGGTATAATTTTAAAGTTCTTGAGAATGCCGGGGAGATTCTGTTTGATGAACTTTCCTCTTTCCCAGAAGATAGGAAGCGACAAAAGCCGTAAAAGGAGCTGTAAGGATGAGTCCAAAACTTCCGGTTAAAGTTTTAATAACTTCAGCAGAAACGAAAATAATATTTAACATCGCATCAACAGGAACACCCTCTGCCATAAAATACATTAAAAGAGTCATAAAACCGCCGCAATAAGCAAGAAGAAGGGTCGTTACCATCGTTCCCACAACATATCTTCCTATCCTTACACCCGAAACCATAAGCTGAAACCGCGAAAGTTCAGGATTTCTATGAGCTATTTCGTCAACACTTGCAGAAATATCCATCGCAATGTCCATTGCGGCACCCGAAGCGGAAATAAAGATGGAGGCAACAAATATCTGGGTTAAATCAAGTTTTCCGAATCCGGCATAGAGAAGAGTTTCCGAAAACGGCATAATTGCACCGTTAATATGACCTTTATAGGTAAAAATCAACGCTAACACACAAGTTGTCCCTATACCTAGCATAGAGCCGAGAAAAGCGGCAAGCCCTTTTTTTGTTACTCCCGCAACAAGGAAAATTATAGCGGTTGTCAAAACAGCAACAACGGAAAGAGACAAAATTATGGGATTTACTCCTTTAAGAGTATAAGGGATCAGTATTTTCCATATAACAAGTGCGGTAAATAGAAAGGAAAGGAGAGACCTTGCACCTGTCCAGCCACCGAAAACAAGAACAGCAAGAATAAACATAGAAAACAGTATAATCTCTACATCCAATCGGTAATAGCTTTGAGGATTTACAAAAAGAACTTTCCCGTCACTATTAGTCGTAAGAATAACAAAAGCTTCATCTCTTGGCTTAAAGAGCTTATCTCTATCAATTCTTCCCAAAATAGGATTATCTGCTTTAAAAATCCGACCCTTAAAAGGGCCGGATTCAATTTTAAGAACAACATCTTGATTTCCTGTTCTGATAAGTCCGTGCTGATGAACATCGGAATTATCAACTTTCAAAATTACACCTTTACATCTGACGGCATTTCTATCCACTCTTTTGGAAAACCCGTTGGGTAAAAATAGCAGTCCCACACAGAGAAACATAAACAGTAACGATACAACCAAATCTTTCTTAAACACCGATTCTCCCATCAATTAACATAAGTATAAGATGCAGATTTCGCATAATGAACAACAGGAGCATAACCCATTGCCTTCATAATCTTCTTAGCAACATCGGTATTGTCATAAAATCCGTTAAACATTTGAGCACCTACACCGATAGCAGATGTCGGAACAGGAACAGCGGTATGCTTATAAGATGTCCAACCCATCCCTGCATGATGATTTAATATGTGAGTAACTGTAACTGTAAGAGGCTCATATCCGCCATAGAGAAGATATTTATAAGGGTCTTTCTTTCCTTTTGCGTTATTCATGCTGTCCATAAAAGCAACTTTAAGCTGAGCAATTTCATAAGGTTTTAAAACAAGAGGGTCTGTTGAAAGTCCTTTGAATTTAATTCCAAAATGCTTTGTAATTATAGGTTTTACTCCATCAAATGTTATATTTCCTCTTTTCTTAAGCTTTTTCACAATATCATCGGTAAAGTCTTGGTAAGAAATATCCTGGGCATGAAGAACAGCAAAGTTAGAAGAATATTTTGTTCCTGCAAATCCGAGAGCAAGACCTCCGGTTTCATGGTCGGCAGTTACAATGATAAGTGTCTCATCAGGATGTTTCTTGTAAAAATCGTAAGCAACCTTAACAGCATCATCAAAAGCAAGAGTATCCTGAATAGCTGCTGTTCCATCGTTTGCATGACACGCCCAGTCTATCTTGCCACCTTCAAGCATTATAAAAAATCCGTTTGGATTATCAAGAAGCTCAACTCCCTTTTTGAGAAACTCGGCAAGAGAAATATCCTGCTTTGTCTGGTCAATTGTATAAGGTAAAGATTTACCTGGTTGTAGTCTCGGATTTATAACAACAACCTTACCATCACCTTTTCCTAAACTTTCAAACTCTTCTTTGGATCTGATTATTCTGTAACCATGATTTTCGATATAATCGATAGCATTTCCCACATAGCGTTTGCTGTTTCTCTTCTTATTTTTAGGATCTTTAAATCCACCACCGGCAAAGTAATCAAAATTACTTTTGGCAAGCTGAATAGCTATATCGTAATAGTGACTTCTTTTCGGAACATGAGCATAAAATGCCGCAGGTGTAGCATGGTCAATAGAAGTCGAAGTAATAATTCCTACTTTTTTGCCATCTTTTTTGGCAAGCTCAGCCATAGTTTCCAATTTTTTACCATCAGGAGTCAAACCTATAACCCCGATATTTGTTTTATGCCCACAGGCAAGAGCTGTTCCAGCTGCCGCTGAACCTGTAATGAATCTATTTGCGGCATAAGTGGTAGCCATTCCTTGAGCAGGAAGCTTATTCATCATAAGTTTTTCACCTTTGTAGTTCTCTGCAGCCATTCTCTGTGTAAAAGCCATACCGTCACCGATAAAATAAAATACATACTTGGCGCTTCTTCCGGCTGCCTGAGCAATTACAGGTGGAAAAGCCGTTAGACACGCAAGAAAGGCAAAAACAAACCTCAAAAAGCCTCTCCTTGTTACTTTCAAAAATGCCTCTCTCATCCTTACCTCCAAAAATTTAAGTTCTTTGCAGAATAAGGTAGCACCTATTATGTAAAGAAATAGTTAATAATTTTAAATTGGTAAAATTGATTTAACACTGTATAAAGAGGCAAGAATGAAAACAAATAGGAAACTTACACTTCTACAAACAATTGCACTATCGGTTGGAACAATGATAGGTGCAAGTATATTTTCTATTTTTGGAGTCGGAGTGAAAGTGGCAGGATACAATCTGCCTTTTGCTTTTATTTTAAGTGGTATTTACGCCATGATGGTAGGATATTCCTACGCAAATTTAGGGACTGAAATAGTTTCCAATGCAGGACCTATAGCTTTTATTGAAAAAGCTATAGGTGGAGGAGCTACAACAGGAACTTTAAGTATTCTAATGTGGCTAAGCTATGTAACTTCAATAGCCCTTTTTGCCATAAGTTTTTCCGGATATTTTCTTCCCCTTATGGGAATTCATAATACCTCATCCCAAACATTCATAATTGTCGGAATCATCTCCCTTTTCGGTGCACTTAACTTTTTCGGCGGAAGTCATGCTGTCGGTAAATTTGAATTCTGGATAGTCCTGACAAAAATTTTTATTCTTCTTATTTTTATCATTGCAGGGTTTACAGTATTTCATCCTGAATATCTTAGCTTCAATTTCTCTCCGAAAGGAATAGAAGGAATATTAAACGCATCGGTAATATTTTTCCTCTCCTATATGGGATTCGGACTTATAACCAACGCAAGTGAAAACATAGAGAATCCTAAAAAAACCGTCCCGAAGGCTATATACATAAGCATAGTTGTTGTTTTAACTATCTATATTCTCGTTTCTTTATCAGCACTTGGAGCGGTTCCCGTTTACAAAATTATAAAATATGAAGAAAATGCACTGGCAATTGCTGCCGAACCTGCACTTGGAAAATTAGGTTTTGTTCTCCTTAGCTTTGGAGCATTAATAAGCATCTCTTCGGCTCTCAATGCAACATTGTACAGCGGAGCAAATGCCGCTTACGCTTTAATGAAAAAAGGATATATCCCCACACCTGCTAAACAGCTCAAAAGGGAATGGATGAGTGAACATTTCGGACTTTACCTTACCTGCTCTTTGTCTCTCATTTTTTCACTTTTTTTCAATGTAACATCTGTTGCATCAATTATAAGTCTAATAACAACTTCTATCTATATTTTTGTTCTTTATTCCCATCTAAAACTAATAGAAGACAAGAAAGTGCCAGGAAAGAAAGGTTTAGTATTTTTCAATCTTATGGTTATAACATTTGTAGCTATTGAAATACTTAAATATCAGTTCAGTGTAGATAGTAAAACTTTCTTCATCTCAATAGGCATATTTTTAGCCTGCTTTTTAGTCGAAACCTTCTATTACGGTAAATTCAGAAAAATATCGATATTTAAAAAATTTAAATTTCCACTAAATATACCTTAAAAAGGAAAGTTTGATGAGAAAAGCGACATTTGGAGGAGGATGTTTCTGGTGTCTTGAAGAAACATTTTACAATTTAAAAGGTATTATAAAAGTTACTCCGGGATACAGTGGAGGTGATAAGGAAAATCCTACTTATGAAGAAGTTTGTAATCAAACAACCGGCCATGTTGAAGCTGTTCAAATCATATATAATCCAGAAAAAATCTCTTATAAAGAGCTCCTGATAAACTTTTGGTGTTCAATAGACCCAACCGACAAAAAGGGTCAGTTTATTGACAGAGGAAAACATTATAAAACGGTTATCTTCTTCCACAATGAAGAACAGAAACTAATGGCAGAAAAAAGTAAAATAATTCTTGGGAAGAGTACTCTGTTCTCAGAACCTATAGCAACGGAAATTAAGCCGTTCAAAAACTTTTACAATGCCAAGGATTTTCACAAAAATTATTTCCAAAAAGAGCCTATACTATATGAAAATTACAAAACATTTTCAGGTAGAGAAAGTTACTGCAAAATAGTGTGGGATAGGAAAGGAGGAAGAGATATTCTTGAAAAAAAACTTTAAATTTAAAAGTTTTTCATATCACCATATAATTCTATTTATATTTTTCTACATTATCCTTTGCTTTTTAATATACTTTCTTCTTCCTTTTAGTAAATATCAATTTTTTTACAGAGAACAATTCAAGAAGATATCGATTCATGATTCAATAGTGATTTTGAAAGGAAAAAAATGCTACGAGTTTTCAGTTTTATCCGAAAAACAAAACTTGACTTCTGCTTCAGAAATAAAGGAAATATCGATACTCAGCAACCCTCTATTTTTAAAACTGGACAACTCCATTACTTCAATCCCTTTTAAAAAAGGGAAGAAAAAACAGAAAACAATCTTTATGGAGGTTACTTATCCCAGTAAAAAAGTTATAGTAAAGGGAATTTTAACGCGCTTAAAAAGTTGTCCCAAAATGAATTTTATACCTATAAAATATCCTATATATACATTCATATATACAGAACCGTCTTTTTTTCAGAAACTGATAATTTTTTTCACCATGCCTATCAAAATTTACATCTCAATTTTGATGTTTATTTCCGGACTCCTTCTCTATGCTATAAGGAACTAACCTTTTCTCCTACCGAAAAAATATCGTGTAATTTTACAGAAAATACTTGGACTTACTCCCTGTAAAAAATCCCCAGAAATTATTTTTTTGATAAATCCTTTTTTCCATATTTAAGCTATCAATTCATTCA
This sequence comes from Desulfurobacterium sp., assembly GCA_026988135.1. Lineage (GTDB taxonomy): Bacteria > Aquificota > Aquificia > Desulfurobacteriales > Desulfurobacteriaceae > Desulfurobacterium_A. Next base: position 9,172 of record JALSLT010000018.1, on the reverse strand, counting down.
AAGAGTTTCCAGTCCCTAAATTGAAAGCATATAATAATATCAGCATGCTTGACCCAAAATATAAAAAATTTTAAAATTCTACCGAAAATAGAAAGTAACACAACAAATAGGATTTGGAGAAAAGATGAAGAACAACAGATTAAAGTATTTGGAGCTTGATAATCTCTTGTTTTTCTATGAGTTGTATCTTTCAACCATAGATGAAGAAAATCATCTTCAATGGAGTCTTATACTTGATGTAAGAACAAAAATAAGTAAGGAGTTGAGAAAATTTGGCAAGATAGATTCCGACATAATTAAAAGATTAAACATACTGGATAAAGAATTAAAGGGGAAAGCTTTATTATTAAATAAAAACGAAAGGTCAAATCTAATAAGGCTTAGAAAAGTGAGATATTCTAAACCGCCAAAAAGCTTTTGGTGGTATTACCTTGACAGTATAACTGATAAAATCACACTTTCAAAGGAACATCACCGGAAAAAACCAAGGAAAAATCTTGTGCAACTTTAATTTTAACCGCTTTAAAACCAATGCCTAACCTTAAAGCTTCCATAAGTGTTTTTGAGAACTCGGGATCAGTTGAAAAATTAGGAGAGAAATATTTAACATCTCTCATCACTATAAAAAGCACAGAGGCTTCATATCCTTGCTTCACAGCATCAATTAGTTCTCCAACGTGCCTTTTTCCCCGTGTTGTAGGAGCATCGGGAAAAAATCCTGTATCTCCAATTCTTAAATTACATCCTTTCACTTCAAGAAAATGAATATTATCAAGTAAAAAATCTATTCTACTATTGCCAAATTTAACTTCTCTTTTTAATTCGCCCGGGATATAATCCAAAACTCCACGTCTAATAGCAATTTCCGCTAATTTTGAATGAATTGACGTATTTAGGAGGATAAAACCCTCATCCATTTTGGCAGCAACAAGTTTAGAGTCTGTTTTTAAGCCCTTTCGGTTCGAAGATATTAAAATCTTCCTTCCGAAAGTCAAAATTTCTTTTAGTCTTCCCGTATCCGATATATGGCATCTTCCCGTCGAACCGTCCGACGACTCGTAAAGTCCAACAAAACGGTTTACTCTTTCAAGAAATACGGCTTCCTGTAAAAATCCAAAATGGGATTCAAGATTTAGAAGCGGTTTCATTAAAATCAACCTTTACAATAGTAAGGAGCAGAGAAATCCGCTCCTTAAAGTTTATAGTGATTTTTGAACTTCAAAGTCAATATCCTTACCAAGATGCCCTGTTGCATTTGCAACATGAACAACAACTTTCCCGGTTTCAGGACTATATTCAAGAACAGTAATTCCACAATTTGCCTGTTTGAACGCCCAGAATTTATCGATATCTGTCCCAAGAAGATAACACATGAGAACCTTATTAGTTGCATCATGACCTGTAATAACTATCAATTCGTCATCGGAATGTTTTAATACTACATCTTTAAATGCTTTTACAGCTCTTTCATAAACATCTTGCAAAGATTCTCCGCCTTCTCCCGGCATTTTAACAGATGCCGGTTTCTCTTTCCATAATTCACATAGGTCAGGATATCTGCTTTCAACATCGGAAGCTAAAAGGCCTTCCCATTCTCCGTGATCTATCTCTTTAAAACCGGCTTCGGTTTTAACTTCTATACCATGATGTTTGGCAATTTCAGAAGCAGTATCAAAACATCTTTTAAGCGGACTTGAATAAACAGCTTTCACAGGGAAATCTTTTAAAGCCTCTCCAGCTTTCTTTGCCTGCTCCCTCCCTTCTTCATTAAGTGGAATATCCATTTTGCCCTGATATCTTCCTTCAGCATTCCATACAGTTTTCCCGTGTCTAACAAGTATTATCTTCGGCATACTCTACTCCTATTCTATAGTCATAATTGCTTCATCAGGATTAACCTGATCACCGGATTTAACATAGATAGCTTTTACTATTCCAGTGATAGGAGCATGAACCTCATTCTGCATTTTCATAGCTTCAACCATAGCCACAACATCTCCCTCTTTAACCTGCTGCCCTTCTTCAACTCTTATCTCCACAACCTTAGCCGGCATTGGAGACGAAACATCCCCTTCTTTAATGGCTTTTGGTCTCCTTGAGCTACTTGTCAAGCCTCCACTAATCTCAACTTCACCGGCCGTAGGAACAACCTCAACAAGAGGTTCGACAACCACCTCTTCAAGTCTTCCATCAATTTTAATAAAGTAAGGTTTTCTACCTTCGGTCTTATGTCCTACACCAGCTATTTTCACATGATAACTTTCACCGTGAACGTTTACAACAAATTCTGTCGGGGCAAGCGGCTGAGGACATAATTTGTCGCTTTCCATCGTATCTGCAAGGTCCTCTTCCGAAATTGCAGGTATTTCCCCTTTTTTAACTTTTTCTCTCCACTCAAAAAACTCTTTAGCGACCTGAGGAAAAATACAGTAAGATAGAACATCTTCTTCAGACTTTGCAAGGCTCTCAATCTCTTTCCTTCTTTGCTCTAATTCTGGCTCAAGAAGATCAGCAGGCCTGCATGTAATAGGCTGCTCATCTCCCAAAATCTTTTTAATAATTCCTTCTTTTATAGGAGCAGGGGACTTACCGTAAAGACCTCTAACATAATTTTTAGTTTCTTGTGTAATCATTTTATATCTTTCACCGGAAAGAACATTAAGAACCGATTGTGTTCCCACAATTTGACTTGTCGGTGTTACAAGAGGAGGATATCCAAGATCTTCTCTAACTCTTGGAATCTCTTTCAACACTTCATCCAATTTATCAAGAGCTCCCTGCTCTTTAAGCTGATTCACAAGATTTGACATCATACCACCAGGGATTTGATGCTGCAAAACTCCGGCATCTACACCTTTAAAATCCATATCATACTTTTTGTAATGCTTCCTAACTTCTTTAAAATGCTTTGCCATTTTCGAAAGAGCTTCCACTTCAAGAGGAACCTCATAACCAAACCCCTTAAAAACAAACGCCATCGTTTCGGCACAAGGGTGCGACGTATCGGAAGCAAGAGGAGATGTGGCTACGTCAATCATATCTGCCCCGGCTTCAACAGCTTTAAGCTGCGCCATCTCCGCCATTCCACTTGTACAGTGGGTATGAATATGAACAGGTAGTCCAACCTCTTCTTTAAGAGCTTTAACCAACGAATATGCTCTTTCGGGAGAAAGAAGACTTGCCATATCTTTTATTGTTATAATATCGGCTCCCATTTCCTTATATTGAAGGGCAAGCTCTATATATAAATCTTCAGTGTGAACCGGGCTTACAGTGTAAGAAATAGCCCCTTCAACTATTTTTCCACACTCTTTAGCTGTTTCAACTGCAACTTCAACATTTCTTAAATCATTGAGAGCATCAAAAATTCTGAAAATATCAATTCCGTTTTCAGCAGCTTTCCTAACAAAAGCTTTAACTACATCATCAGAATAATGCTTATAGCCAATAAGATTCTGCCCTCTCAAAAGCATTTGAAGTTTTGAGTTTGGCATAAGCTTTTTTAGTATCCTCAACCTTTCCCACGGATCTTCCCTCAAAAACCGCAAGCAAGCATCAAAAGTCGCACCGCCCCACATCTCAACAGACCAAAAGCCTGCCTTATCAATTATAGGTGCTATATCTATCATATCCTTCGTTTTCATTCTGGTAGCAAACAACGATTGATGAGCATCCCTTAAAGTTACATCCGTAAATTGGAGCTTTCTGCCCATATTTTCCTCCCGAATAATTAAAGTCCGTGATGAGTTGCTATCGCAGCAGAAAGAGCAAGAGCAATAATCTCCGGATCCGGCTCTTTCACAAAAGCAAACTCTTTAATCTTTCTATCTATAAACGATGTATCGAATTTACCATGAATAAATTCAGGATCACTAAGAATCTTTTTAAAGAAAGGAATTGTTGTAGGAACACCCCTTATCACAAAATCATCAAGAGTTCTACGGGAACGCCTTATAACCTCATCCCAATTCCTTCCACGCACTATCAGTTTTGCAATCATAGAATCGTAATAAGGTGGTATTTTGTATCCTTTATAAACAACACCATCTATTCTAACTCCTATACCTCCCGGTGAATAGTAAGCAGTAATTGTTCCCGGGGAAGGCACGAAATCTCTAGCAACATTTTCGGCATTTATCCTGAACTGCATAGCAAAACCGTAAATATTGATATTTTTCTGGGAAAAAGAAAGATTCATCCCGGCAGCAATTCTTATCTGTTCCTGAACAATATCTATTCCTGTAACTTCCTCAGTAATTGTATGTTCAACCTGTAAACGCGGATTAACTTCCATAAAGTAAAACTTCCCGTATCTATCCATCAAAAATTCCCAAGTCCCGACACCATAATAACCTATTTCACCGGCAACCTTAGCACAAATATTTCCCAGCTTTTCTCTCTGTCTTTTTGTCAGAACCGGAGAAGGTGCTATCTCAAGAACTTTCTGATGACGCCTCTGCATAGAACAATCTCTTTCTCCGAGATGGACAACATTCCCGTACTTATCAGCAATAATTTGTATTTCTATGTGCCTTGGTTCTTCAATATACTTTTCAATAAACACTTCACCTTTCCCAAATGCAGCTTCGGCCTCCGCAACAGCCGTAGTAAATTGCTTTATAAGCTCCTCTTCATCTCTGGCAACCCTCAAGCCTCTACCGCCACCACCATGAGAAGCTTTTATCATAACAGGATAGGTTATTTTTTGAGCAAAATCTTTAGCTTCTTCTAAATTTATTACCGGTCTTCCACTTCCTTCGGCCACAGGAACACCAAGTTCTCTCATGAGTTTTTTGGATTCAAGCTTACTACCGAACATTTTCAAATGCTCAACAGAAGGCCCTATAAATTCTATACCTTTACCCCGACAATATTCGGCAAAGTCAGCCCTCTCGGATAGAAAACCGTAACCGGGATGAATCGCATCCGCTCCCACCCTTTTAGCTATATCAACAATTTTATAGTAATTTAGATATGCTTTAACAGCATCACCATGAATCATATAAGCTTCATCTGCCTTTTTAACATGAAGTGAATTTACGTCCGCTTCAGAATAGATTGCTATCGTCCTAATTCCAAGCTCTTTACATGCACGAATAACTCTTGTGGCAACTTCACTTCTATTTGCAACAAGAATTTTTTTAAACATAGTTCCTCCAGATAAGTAACCTGAGAAAGATATTAGTGTATAATCCGGCCACCATATCATCAACGGTAATACCAAAACCTCCCGGTAACCTCTCAAACATCTTAATTGGCGGCGGTTTCATTATATCAATAATTCTAAAAATCACCAATACCAAAACCACTGTAGGCAAAGTTGCTTTTAGCCCGAGCATGGCTATTTGCATTCCTATTATCTCATCAACAACAACCGAATCGGGATCTTTAACCCCTAAATTCAAAGAGTAAAAATGGGAAGAAAGAACACTTAGAACAAAAGTTATAAGGACCATAGAAACCTGTAACATTAAATCTTCAGGCCAGAAAAAATAGATTAAAACAGCAGCAAAAATCGAACCCCAAGTTCCAGGCATTTTTGGTAATTTTCCACTGTAAAACCCGGTAGCAAGAAACTCCCAGAAACGATCAATCATAAAACAACCTCCGATTTTCCATGCAGCAATTTAACTTTAAAAGATTCTGAATGCAAAAACTCAATTTTTTCAAGAAACTCTTCGAAAGAAAGCTTTTTAACCTTTTCTATAAAATTCAAATAATGTTCAATCGTATCAAGCACCGTAAGAGAAAAACCTATCTCTTCCGCTTCAGATTCAATAGCCTCTAACTTAAACGTTTCCGCTTTTAATACTTTCTTTTTGGCAAAATCAAACAACTCTTTCTCTACGGACATTTTTAAAACGGAGACAACCTCTTCTTCAAATTTTCCGTTTTTTCCTTCATCCGTTATCCCGTAAACATAAAAAGTATTCCCTCCAAGAAATTGCTCTACACCGGCACTTATACCGTATGCCAACCCTTTTTCAACAATACGTTGATAGAAGACGGAGCTTCTGCCGTAAGAGAACATCGATTCAAGAATAGCATAAACAGCACTATCCGAACATTCAATCAATCCGGGAAGTCTCCAACCCATCACCGTGTGGACATTAGCAACGGCCGGGTGCTTTATAAGAATTTCTTTTTCGAGAACCTTTGTTTTATCAGGCTTTATGTTGCTGTTTCTTTTTCCAAAAGGTATATCGGATAACGTTTCCTCTATAATAGAAAATGCCTTTTCATCTATATTACCTGAAACTGCAACCGATAAGTTTTCGCTATGATAGTGGGAAAGATGGAAATTTTTAACTGTTTCAGACGAGAAACTTGATACTGTATCTTTAGAACCAAGAATTGGAAATCTGTAGTTTGTCTCTTTGTAAAGTTGCTGAAGAAAATATCTCCATAATAGAGTTTTTGGATTATTTTTAGCTCTTGCTATCTCTTCAAGAACTATAGGTTTTTCTTTCTCAACCATTGCAGACCCAAGCAAAGGAAAAAAAACGAGCTCTTTCAAAAGCTTAATTGCAATTTGAAAATGAACTGCCGGCAAAGTTATATAGTAAAAGGTATAATCGTATGAAGTTGCCGCATTTAACTCACCTCCGAGATTCTCTACTATCTTCTCTATTTCGCCCGGAAGATATTCTTTTGTTCCGTTAAACACCATATGTTCGAGAAAATGAGCAACACCACGATTGTTATCATTTTCCCACAAAGCTCCGGTTTTTAACCAGAATTGAACTGAAACCGATGAAACATCGGTTCTTTTTCTTAAAACAATATTTGCTCCATTACTAAGCCTTTCAACTATCATTGAAACTCCATAGATTTACGATTTAGAAAAACTTTAAAGTTCTTCAAGCGAATTATAAAATATGGAAATAAACGGAGTTTCGCAAAATGGATGTTGTTATTTTAGGAAAAGGAAAAAGCGGCAAAGCCGCTCAGAATCTTCTCTCACAGGCGGGATTTAATACATTTGTCTATGACGACAAAGAAAAAACTCCTATTCCATCAAATCCTGCTTTTGTAGTTAAATCTCCCGGTATTCCAGGAACACACCATATAATAGATAGGTTCAAAGAGAAAGGAATAGAAATAATTGGCGAAGTGGAATTAGGTGGAAAATTTTTAAAAGGAAAGGTTGTTTGCATTACGGGAACAAACGGAAAAAGTACGACAACCGCTTTCATATACCATGCACTTTCTAAACTTCATAAAGGAAAAGTATTTATAGGTGGAAATTACGGAATACCGGTTTGTAAATTTGCACAAGAAACAGATAAAAACTCAATATCTGTAATAGAAATTTCCAGTTTCCAAATTGAGGATTTAAAGGATTTCAGATGCAATATATCCACAATTTTAAACATCACTCCAGACCACTTGAACAGATATAAAACATTTGACGCGTATGTAAAAACTAAACTTAAACTCATAAAGCATACAAAAGGGAAAGTAATAATAAACAAAGATGATGAACAGCTTAAAGGAAGGGAGTATTCAAAATTTTTAACCTTTAGCATGAAAGAAGCAGGAGACATATTTTTTACTGGAAAAGAGGTAGTAATTAGTAATGAAAAAATTCCCGCAAATACCTTTCCCATTTCCGGGTATCACAATATTCAAAACATTATGGCCTCTATTTTAATATGCAAAGAGATGGGATTCTCTCCCGGAAAATTCATAAAAAGTATTCAAGATTTCAAAGGACTTGAACATCGACTTGAAATAGTGAGAGTAATTAACGGAGTAACATTTATAAACGATTCAAAATCAACAAATGTTGACTCTCTTGAAAAAGCCCTATTAAGTTTTGAAAAAGTTATACTAATTGCAGGAGGAAAAGATAAATCAATAGACTTTTCCCCGTTAAAACCTCTGATAAAAAAGAGAGTAAAAAAACTTATAACAATCGGAGAAACAGCAGAAGCCTTAAAATCCGTTTTTGAAAAAGTAACGGAAGCTAAAATATGTTCATCTTTAAAAGAAGCTGTTGTAAAAGCATACGAAAATGCCACCGAAGATGACATAGTTCTTTTCTCCCCCGGATGTTCAAGTTTTGATATGTTTAAAAACTTCGAAGAAAGAGGTAAAATTTTTAAACTGATTGTAGAGGAATTAAAATGAAATCGGCAACAATGGGAAAATTGATTTTTGTTTTTGCTTTTATTCTTACAATTATAGGTCTGGTATTTATATATACGGGAAGTTACTTCTTTTGTGTTTCTCGAGGAAATTCACCCACATATCTTTTGATTAAACAGATAGTATCTCTGTTTATCGGTTTAACACTTTGCTTTGTTACCTATAAATCGTTTGACTATAAAAAACTTAAAGAAAAGAAATGGCTATGGTCAACTTATGGACTAACAATATTTATCCTTTTTTTCGTTTTAATATTTGGTGTTGAAGTTAACGGAGCAAAAAGCTGGATAAGAATAGGGGGATTTTCGTTACAACCGGCCGAGTTTGCGAAAGTATTCATAATTTTATTTGTTGCAGGATATCTCGAAAGAAAATGGTACGAAATAGAAAATAGCTATACGATTTTTATGAGCTTTATGTTTCTTGTATTTATCCCTATCTTTCTAATATTACTGGAAAAAGATCTTGGTTCCGCAATGATCGTTTTCATTTCGATATTCGCGATTATTTTTATAACCGGATTCAGATTAAGTTATATTGCAATACCTTTTGCCCTTGGTAGCATAATGTTCTTTTTAGCCGTAATAACCGCACCTTACAGAATTGCAAGAATAAAAATGCTCTTCGCTCCTCTCGCTTATTTCAAAGCACCCGGAAAACACGATAGTTATCAACTGGTACAAGCACTCGTTTCCTTTGCAAAAGGTGGAATAACTGGTGTAGGTATTGGACAGGGACAACAGAAACTTGCTTTCTTACCATTAGCATTCAGTGATTTTATCTATGCTCATATAGGAGAAGAAGGCGGATTCGTAGTAGCTGTCATTATCATTCTGCTATTTTTTGCCATTCTTTTTGCAGGACTTTCGATAGCTGACAGAACCGATGATAAATTGGGAAAATTTTTATCGCTAGGATTGACTCTCTATATCTTTCTTGAAGGTATTGTCCATATAGGAGTAAACATAGGATTAGTACCGACAACCGGGATAACCCTGCCTTTTGTAAGTCAGGGAGGAAG
>JALSLT010000017.1 GCA_026988135.1 Desulfurobacterium sp. | reverse complement strand
AGCAAGCTCTTGATATACCGTCTATAAGAAATGTAAAAGCAATGTGTTTTTCAATTTCGTTGTTTTTAATATGCATCGCAGGAATATTTTTTGATAAAAGGAATACTTCCATAAATTACCTCTACAGTTTACCTTCCAGTTTTAATCTTTTTATAAGATGGTCTTCTTCTCCGATCTCTTTCCACCCTTTTGTTCTTAAAACGCAGCTATCACAGGTTCCGCAAGGTGTTTCTCCACCTTGATAGCAGGATATGGAATATGAATAATCGGCACCTATTTCAAGTCCCAACTTGATAATTTCTCCTTTTGTTAGCCGAATTAAAGGAGAATATATTTTCCACCTTCTTCCTTCGGCACCAAGTTTTGTTCCTTTATTCAATGTTTCTTCCATCGCTTTCAGAAATTCCGGACGACAGTCGGGATAGCCGCTATAGTCAATAGCATTCCATCCACCGGCTAGGCTTGTGCAGTTTTTTGTTTCTGCGTATGCTGCCGTAATGGAGACAAATATACCGTTTCTAAATGGTACGTAGGTGATAGGAATACCTCTTGAAGATATCTCTTCTACCGTTTCGGTTTTTGGGATTTCTATTTTTGTATCAGTAAGGGCGGAACCTCCGAATTGGGAAAGATTTGCCTCAAATAATTTGTGTTCTTTTACTCCGGCTTTTTTGGCAATCTTTTTTGCCATTTCGATTTCTATTGAGTGTCTTTGTCCGTAGAAGAACGTTATTGCATATACCTTTTCAAAATGCTTTTTAGCCCAATAGAGTACGGTTGTAGAGTCCAGCCCGCCAGATAAAATTACCGTGCAACTTTTCAATCTTTTACTCCCTTAACTTTCTCAGGTGTTATTGTTAATTTGCATGTTTCATCTTCTATTATAACTTTTTCAAATCTTCCGTGTTTATAATAGTAGAGTTCTCTCAGGGTGCCGTATGGGATTTCCAAAATATAGGGAGATAAAATTTTGTAGGAATGAGGCTTGAGATATCCTGTTACGGAGGCTTTTACTTGATTCGTATCCCGTATGTATTTTGCGAACGGGGCTATGTTCTCCGATGAGAGAACTTCTGTTGGAGTGATTTTTATCTTTCCGGCAAATATGCCTGTTGCCGTATAAAGTTTTATTGTAGCGTTGGTGTTTTTTGTTTTTATTACGGCTTTTCCCGATAGTTTTGTTCCGTTGCTGCAGTAAACGTTGCATTTTGCAATGGCGATTAGATTTTTAGGAGGAGGATTTATCTTTTCCCATGCGTATCCTTCTTCATTAGGGGGTGCAGTTATAACAGGTTTTTGAACTGTTTGACATGAGAAGGCAGGGATTATTAACATTAAAATTAGCAGAAGTTTTCTCATCTCTTTCCCTTGAATTTTAAAGTGGTCGGGGCGACCCGACTTGAACGGGCGACCTCTGGCCCCCCATGCCAGCGCGCTACCAGGCTACGCCACGCCCCGACGTTAGTAATAAGTATAAAGATTTTATTTTGCTAATTCAAGGAGGTTAAAGGGGGCAACCCCCTTTGAATTATTCTAAAGATTGGGCTTTGTTTATCGTGTCGAAGATGTCTGTTTTTACTCCCGGATCCATTGAAGCGGAGACAGCTATACTTTTTACATATTGTCCTTTTGCTCCGGAAGGTTTTGCCGAAAGAACGGCTTTAACAAGGCTAAGAGCGTTTTCTATTAGTTTGTTTTTATCAAAAGATATTTTTCCTATCGGAGCATGGACTATTCCTGCCTTTTCAACTTTGAAATCAACCTTACCAGCCTTTGCTTCTTTCACAGCTTTAGCTATGTCAAATGTAACGGTTCCGGTTTTAGGGTTTGGCATAAGTCCTCTTGGACCAAGGATTCTACCCAACCTTCCGACTTTTCCCATCATATCAGGGGTTGCAATTAAAACGTCAAATTCAAGCCATCCCTTCTGGATTTTTTGTGCCAAATCATCTCCACCGACAAAATCCGCCCCGGATTCTTTTGCTTCGCTAAGTTTTTCACCCTGAGCAATAACGGCAACTTTTACATCTTTTCCAAGTCCGTGGGGAAGGATAACACTTCCTCTTACCATCTGGTCTTGGTATTTCGGGTTAACGTTCAATCTTACTGCAAGTTCAACAGTTTGATCGAAGTTTCTTTTTGTTACGTCAGCCATCTTCTTTACAAGCTCTATGGCCTCTTCAATTGAATATGCCCCGTTTTTTTCTATCATTGCGAGGGCGCTCATGTACTTCTTCCCATGCTTTGGCATTTTTTCCTCCTATCGGCATTTGTTGTTTTATGCCTTCCACCTTGAGCCGGTGGTTCGCTGTTTGTTAGTCAACTATTTCCACACCCATGTTTCTGGCGGTGCCTTCTATTATCTTCATTGCAGCTTCGATATCGTAGCAGTTGATATCAGGCATTTTTGTTTCGGCTATCTGTTTTAACTGTTCCTTTGTTATTTTTCCAACCTTCTCTTTTTTAGGCATATGTGCCCCTTTCTCTATTCCGGCAGCTTTTTTTATAAGAACAGATGCCGGAGGTGTTTTCATTATGAAAGTAAAACTTCTATCTGCATAGATGGTAATAACAACAGGTATTACAAGGCCTTTTTTATCTGCCGTAGCAGCGTTAAAAGCTTTTACAAATTCCATAATATTAACGCCGTGCTGACCTAAAGCAGGCCCAACCGGTGGTGCCGGGGAAGCTTCGCCAGCAGACAATTGCAGTTTAACTTCAGCAAGAACCTTCTTTGCCATTTTAATCCTCCGAACTATTTAAAATCGTTTAATTTACTTTTTCTATTTGGTCAAATTCAAGTTCGACAGGTGTTTGTCTGTCAAATATGTTAACAAGGACAATAATTTTCTCTCTTTCTCCGTCAATTTCAGAAATAATGCCTTCAAATCCGATGAAAGGTCCTTCTTTGATTTTAACTCTTTCATCTTTTTCAAATTTAAATTTGCTTACTTTCGGAACACCTTTTTTAAGACGTTCTTTCATGGCTATAATTTCAGATTCCGGTACAACTACCGGCTCTCCTCCGGTGTTAATAAAACCAAGTACTCGAGGAACACCTCTTACTGTGCTTCTAACTCTGTTGTCAAGCTCTGTTTTTATAAATATGTAACCCGGATAGAGTTTATCTTTTAATTCTATTTTTGCTTCAGCTTTAATTTCCGGACATCTTATTTTTTGTCCTATTCTTTCTATCGGTTTTGTGGGATTACAACCCTTTTTGAGACCGAAACATTCAGCCCATACTTTACCGTTTTCTACATGAAAGGTTGCTTTTTTACCGTCTTCTGCTTCAATTTCGTAATGCGTGGGTTCTCCTTTCAAAGGAAGTACGGCTTTTTCCTTTCCTGCAACTTTTATAACAACTCTTTCGTTTGCTGGAATAAAAATCTCTTCGACTTTTTCTATAAGATCTTCCTGTTCCAGAGTTTTCATAATATTGCTTCTCACTCGATCTTCAAATCCGGATTGAACGTGTAGCGTGTACCATTTACCCTCGGCCATTAACTTAAACTCCTTGTTTGATTATGAACTGAAGAAGCTTGGAAAATACCATGTCAGCCACCCAGAAGTAAGCGGCAATCACTGCCGTAAATAACATTACTCCCAGTGTTGCATTGATAACCTCTTCTTTTATCGGCCATGTAACTTTTTCAAGTTCTGTTTTTACATCTTTCAGGAAAGAGATAGGGGACATCATCCCTCCAAAATAAAATAAATGGCAGGCCAGGAGGGACTCGAACCCCCAACCGCCGGATTTGGAGTCCGGTGCCCTGCCAATTGGGCTACTGGCCTACCTTAAAGTTGATACGCGTGAGAGAATATAAACTATTTTACTTCTCTGTGCAAGGTGTGCTTGTTGCACCATGCACAGTATTTTTTTAGTTCAAGTCTCTCTGAGGTATTCCTTTTGTTTTTTGTTGTGGAGTAATTTCTCCTTTTACATTCGGTACAGGCAAGCTGTATTATTTCACGAGGTCCTTTCTTTGCCATTTTTAACTCCTACTGCTTTAGTGATTTTCATATGGACGGCAGGCATTTAAATGCCTGCCGAACAGAATTTATGTTCTGAAATCTATTAGTCAAGAATCTCAGTAACAACACCTGCACCTACAGTTCTACCACCCTCGCGGATAGCAAATCTTAAACCTTCTTCAATAGCAACAGGTTTAAGAAGTTCAACCTCAAAAGTAACATTGTCAC
>JALSLT010000016.1 GCA_026988135.1 Desulfurobacterium sp. | reverse complement strand
TAATGAAATTTTTTGATATAGAAGCCGAGCTTTCCGTTCTCGGAACCGTTATCGTACAACCGGCATTTGCATTTAGAGCAGTTGAACTACTTGAACCTATTGACTTTTTCAAAAACGAACATAAAGCTTTTTTTAAATTTCTAAGACTTCTTATCGCAGAGGGATACAGCGAAACAGCTCTTAATGAAATTTCCTATAAAGATGAGCTTGTAAAGAGAGGTCTTCTGGAAAAGGTCGGAGGAGAAGATTACCTATCATACATGATTGAATTTGCTCTTGATAATTATGAAAAATTTGAATCATCGTGTAAGGTTATAAAAGATAAGTCGATACTTCGAAGACTTGAAGAGATAGTAGAAGATGTGAAAGAAAAAATGGAAGAAACACCCAACCCGGATTTACTTATAGATTTTATGGAAAAAAGAATTTTTGCAGTCTCGGAAGAAAGGCTTACTAATTCTCTCGTTCCCATTTCCGAAATAATACCGGAAGTAGTAGATGAGATGGAAAAATTAGCAGTAAGAAAAAATATGGTTACAGGTATTCCTACCGGATTTACCGAACTTGATCAGAAAACATCAGGACTTCACGACTCCGACCTTATAATCATAGCTGCAAGACCTTCAATGGGTAAAACCGCTTTTGCTCTTTCTCTTTCTTACAATATGGCGGTTGAAAGAGGAAAATCCGTAGCTTTTTTCTCTCTCGAAATGTCAAAGGATCAGCTTGTTAAAAGATTAGCAGCACAAGCAGCCGGAACACCCCTTAACAAAATACGAAGTGGATTTCTATCTCCCGCCGACCTTGATAAACTTTTCGAGGCTTACGATTACCTGAAAGAAGCTCCTATCTACATAGATGATACCCCGGGAATTTCCGTTCTCGATTTAAGGGCAAAAGCAAGAAGACTCCAGAGTGAAAACGGACTTGACATTGTAATAATAGATTATCTTCAGCTTATGAGAGGAATAAGAAGAACCGAAAATCGTCAACAGGAGGTTTCCGAAATCTCAAGATCATTAAAAGCTCTAGCCAAGGAATTAAATATACCTGTAATTGCACTATCTCAACTATCAAGACAGGTAGAACAACGTTCCGATAAACGACCGCAACTTGCGGATTTAAGGGAAAGCGGTAGTATTGAACAGGATGCAGATATCGTTATGTTTATACACCGCCCTGAAGTTTACAAAAAAGACCCTCCTCCCGAAGAGAGGGGAATATCAGAAATTATAATAGCAAAACAACGAAACGGACCGACAGGTACCGCAACTCTATCTTTCATAAAAGAACTTACAAGGTTTGAAAACCTCCAAGATATACCCCTTGAAAAGGAAGAGGAAGAATCGGTCTCCTCTGAAGAAGCACCTATCATATTGGAGGAAAATTCATCTCGAAAACCTCCCGATTTCACATTTGACGAAGGAGAAGAAGATTACGGATTTGAATTTTAAACAACCCTTTTAAGGGAAACAAATGATATTAAAAAAAGAAGCTTTGTTTATAACAATAATAGTTTTAATTTCTGCTATCTTAACAATACTCCTTTTTCAATTCCGAATTTCACCTTTTCACGAATTCTCTTTAAAAACGGAAGATTCTCTATACGCTTTCAACAAAAACAACCCGGCAAAAAATATAACTACCATACTTATAGATGAAAAAAGCGTGAATCGATTCGGAAGATGGCCGTGGAACAGAAAGATTATAGCCAAAGGAATAGAAAAATTAAAACCGGCAAAAGTGGTAGTTCTGGATATGATCTTTTCTGAACCGACAGAAAAAGAACCTGACAGAATTCTTTCACAAACAATTCTTTCGGTAGGAAATATTGTATGCGGATTTTTTCTCCGACCTAAAGCCACAGAAACACAAACGGAAGAAGCTCTCGATATCCTATCCGATTCAGCACTGCTAAAAGTTCCTAAAAAGCTACCAATAGGTTATTTTCCTCATGCCGAAATCAACATACAATCTATTCTCAAAAGCTGTCTTTTATCAGGAACCTTAAATGCAATAGGAGATTCTGATCAAATAATACGACACTACCATCCAGTGCTGATTTTTAACGGAGAAGTCTATCCTTCCCTTGGAGTTCAAGCTTTAAGAATTTTTCTAAATACAGATGCTACCATAACAAAAAATAGCGTTTTAACACTTAAAAACAGAAAAATTCCTATAAAAAAAGACGGCATCCTTCTTAATTTTTATCAACTGGAAAAGTACAATATAAACACCTTTTCTTTCATCGATCTCTACGACAACAAAATACCTTTGAGTAAAATAAAAAACAAAATTGTTCTAATTGGAGTCTCGGAAGCCGGAGTTACCGATATCAAACCAACCCCGATAGGATATCTTCCAGGACCTTTTATTCATTTAACATTCATATCAAATTTTCTAAACAATGACTTTGTGTTTCATTCATTTTATACGGATATATTTTTATCAATACTCTTTTTAATTCCACTGATAACAATCTTTTTTAAAGCAGAAAACATCTACTCCAGAATAGTTCTTTATTTCTCTTTTCTATGTTTATTAATTTTAACCCTCATATTATTATACCTTAAAAAAGTTTTCTTTCCATCAATATTTTATATAGTTCTTTTTTTGTCTTTCTGTATTCTATTTGTCGAAATATACTCAATTGCAAAGAAAACAAAAGAAAGTCGTTTTATGAAAAACATGTTTGGAACATATGTCTCGAAAGAAATACTAAATATCATGATTAAAAACCCAAAAAAACTAAAACTCGGTGGTGAGAAGAAAAATATAACTGTATTATTTATAGATATAAGGAATTTTACATCCCTTTCGGAGAAGATGAAACCAGAAAAACTTGTTGAAGTGATAAATTTTATTTTCACACCTCTCACAGAGATTATTTTAAAAAACAAAGGGACTCTTGATAAGTATATAGGTGATGCAATAATGGCTGTTTGGAACGCTCCGTTGACTGTGGATAATCATCCTTTAAAAGCGGTAACTTCCGCATCTGATATATTAAAAATCATGAAATACTTAAACCGTGAATTGAAAAAAAAAGGAATAAGTAAAATTCAGATAGGGATAGGAATAAATACTGGTGTTGCAGTTGTAGGAAATATGGGGTCAAAAATAAGATTTGACTATACTGCCATAGGAGATACGGTTAATCTTGCATCTCGCCTTGAAGGACTGAACAAAATTTACGGAACAAATGTTCTTGTTTCTCAGTTTACCCTGGAAAATATAAAAAACCACTCCATACCTGTAACATTTATTGAGATAGATAGTGTAAAAGTTAAAGGAAAAGAGAAACCTGTTAGAATTTTTACCTTTCTTGAAAAAAACAGTACCAGTATGAAGATAAAAGAGACATATGAAAAAGCTCTTTTACTTTACAGAAAAGGAAGGTTTAGGGAAGCTGCAAACATATTCCGTAAAGTATGTAATTTTCCTCCTGCAAAACTTATGCTTTATAGATGTAAAGAACTTATAAAGGAAAATCCAGAAAAATGGGACGGAGTGTTTACACATAAAACAAAATAAATAATAAATTTTTGTTATAATATGAATTTAAACCATATAAGCGGATAAAAAAGTAAATGAAAAAGTTTATTCTTCTATGGCTTATTATCGTCTCCTCTTTCACAGTTTCTTTTGGAACAAATGTTACTTATCTGTTTCAACAAGAAAACTTTGATGAAATTGTGGAAATATTGCAAAAACAAAAGGAAAGTTCTCTCTCTCCAAAGGAGCTTTATTATCTCGGATATTCACTTTTTATGTTAGGAAATTACAAAAAGGGGGTTTTACTTGTTAACCGCTCCTTTCAACTTCTCCCTAATAAAGAAAACGGAGAATTTCTTATAAAAGTTTTTTACGGTTCTGCACAATATAGAAAAGTTATAAATCTGTATAAAACCCTGAAAAAAGAAAGAAAAGAAATTTCTGACAGAATAAAACTTCTCGTGGCAAAAGCCGCGCTTATGGAGGGAAACAAAGAATTGGCAAATAAACTTTTTTACTCTATAGACAATAGAACCGAAAAAGAGCTTATTCCCTCTGAAAAATTGTTCTATTTTTCCATTCTGGAAAAATACGATTCAAATATCCTTTTTCTGCCAGATTCATACAATCCAGTTAACTACTACCGCTCCGGATTTATAACAGACCTATCATTAAATCTAAAAAGGACAAGCACTTCCGGTTATACCGGAATAGGGGGTTTTATCTCCTTTCAAAACAACCGAAACAACACACCTCTTGATTTTGCCATGATACAGTTTTACGAAGGAAAAAAGATAAACGATTTTATAGGACAAGCTAACTTTTATCTGGTTTATACTCAGAAACAGGTTTACATGTCAGGGTTAAAGTTTGGTACTGAAAAGATGTTAAAAAATATGAATGTATTATGGAAAATAGGTTATGAAAGAAATTTTTATACAGTTAATCGAAATAGTTTTTTAACAGAATTAACGGCACTTAAAGGAGCTTTCGTTGCCGGTACAGAATACAGGCTATTTAAAGATTCCATCCATAGACTCTCTGTAAAAAGTAAATACACTAAACGATTTAGGCCTTTAGATAAAATGTTGTCCGAGATTTCCTTATGAGGGAAAGGTAAACTTTATTCCGAAGGCTCAAGAGCACTTATTCCAGGAATATCTATAAAAGCAGAAAAGTATTTACAGCATAAAATAACAATATTTACCCAAATAACTTTCAGTAAAAGTTTTGCTACGGGAGACATGGAAACCGATTACACAAGATACACATTAGGATTAGGGCTAATCAAAATATTTTAGGGTGATGTCATGAAATTGGTAGTTATTATTGTTTTTTTACTAGGCTATATTTCATCGGCATTTGGTGGCGTTGGAAAAATTACATTT
The DNA here is from genome assembly GCA_026988135.1 of Desulfurobacterium sp. Classification (GTDB taxonomy): domain Bacteria; phylum Aquificota; class Aquificia; order Desulfurobacteriales; family Desulfurobacteriaceae; genus Desulfurobacterium_A. Next base: position 19,049 of record JALSLT010000016.1, on the reverse strand, counting down.
GCATCTGGAAAAGTAGAAATTGTTAAAAAAGGTACTTTTAAAGGTGTAGATTACAAAAAACTTGACGGAAATGTGACTGTTGGAGATGTAGTAAGAACGAAAAGAAAAAGCGAAGCATCAGTAGAATTTGTAGATAAAACAGAGATTTTCCTTAAAGAAAGAACAAGACTTATTATTGAAAAATATCTTCCCGGCGGTGATGTTTACATGAACCTTCCTTACGGAAAAGTTATCTACAGAGTTATAGGAAGAACAACAGGGACATTCAAGGTTAGAACTTCCGTAGCCCTTATAGGAGTTAAGGGTACCTCTTTTTTTATAAAAACGAATTTTCATAAAATTGTTGTTGGTGTTGTCGATGGTGTTGTCGAAATAGAAAGTCTTTTAACTGGGAAAAAACTCTTAGTTAGAAGAGGAACCGTTGTTATTATTGATGGTAGCAAAAAGTTCCAAATAAAAACTATTGAACCTAAACAATTGCAACAGATAATGGAAGAGAATGATACAGAAAAGATATCTACCGAAACAGACATGTTGGATGATATCTTAAATATTGAAACCGTAAAAGATGAAGTGGCCCAAGATATTGGACAGAATGAAATTAAAGAGAAAGAAAAGGGCTTGGATATAAATGTAAATATTCCTGAAACATCAATAGAAGGAATGTAAGATGAAAAAGATATTTTTAATATTCATGATTATTTTAGCTACATCAAGTTGTTGGTTTTCACATGAAAATGAAAGCATTTCTATTTCAAACAATCTTTCTATAAAAACAGCTATACCATCTCAAACCGTAAAAGGAACTTTTCTATATTCTGTAACTATTGCCATTGACAGTGTTGATATGGAAAACATGACCATCAAAACATGGAACGGTTTAACAGCAGGAACCCATACATTCACAATATCTGTTCCGGAAGGTGAGAACAGAATAATTGAAATTATCGTTTCGAGAGAAATTGGAGATGTAAATTACCCGATTTATAGTGGTATTAAACAAGTATCCGTATATGGAAAAACTGGGGTTTCCATTGAACTTTTACCATTGTTTACAAAAAATGAAGTTGATGGAATAATTTCAGGCGAATACGGAAATATAGATAGTGACATTTTTGAAATAAACGGCAATACTTTTTCCCCTGTTAGTAGTAATTTCACTCAAGTAACCTCAGAATATCTCCTTCAAATATATATATAGATAATGAATATCAGAATAAAAGAAAAATTATATGGAAAGAGTTTTTATCCTTCCAAACCGGTTACAACGGAAGTGAAATATCAATATACGGAATAAAAGACAAAAGCTATACAAACATTTACAACCCTTCTATAGACCAAAGCTATAACTTTTTAACAACCCCTTTTGGACTTTCCGGCTACACCTCATCTTTATATGATTTTGACAATTTTTCCAATTACACTTTACCAACTTTTGACGAACTATTAACTGTTCTTAACCTTTACGGTGTTTCAATTTCAAGAGATATAAACGGAACCTATACTTCAATCTCCGAAATAGATACTTTCTCCTCTACAGATACTATTTCAATCAGTTCCGTTTCAAATAAAACCGTTTCGATATTGGGCTTTTACAAAGGCAACATCTATCCCGCTTTAAAATATTTCTACTCTTTTTCAGGAGAGTTTAACTTCAATTCTCAGCTTTCTTCCATAATTTTATATCCTGAGACGGGAAATATAGATAATGATGTTGTCATACTTGACTCTTACGGTATAAACGGTACAAACTCTTCAATTTCCACTAAAAATTTCACACTATCCCTCCCCTATAAATTTTATCTCACTGCTATAGGTGTGAATAAACTTCCTTTCAACAGCACTTACTACGACACTTTAAAAACTTTTTCAGACCTTTATCCTGTAAAAGTCTTTGACTCTTTCAATGTTGATGCTTTAACCTCTTTTACTATGAAAATTTCATCCGGTTCTACCTTTGATATTTTTGAAGGGAAATTTACCGAAACATCAGACTTTTCCGTAATATCCGGTGATACGGGAATCTTCGAAGGAATTACCGAAAAAGGAATTTTTATAAGGTCTGTTTCCGACGTTTCTGTTTCAGGAAACAATGCTGATTTCAACTTACAATTTCCCTATAACGATATAGATGTTTCATACAAGGTTTATAACGGAACATCTTACAATTATTTTAAGCTTCTTGTTAAACCCAATAGTGGTTTTAATTACTGTGATGTAGAGCTTTTTAAAAACGAAAATAGGAAATTTTACAGGAAAAGCAGTGGTTATTCTCCGATAGAAGCGTTTTTAATATTTAAAGGCAAAAAGGTACCGTTGAAAGTTTACAGAAAATTGGATGCGGAGATAGCTTTCGTAAAAAGCATAGTTCCCGAAGATGGAACCCTTTTAAAAGTTTATTGCTATAACAGCAATGATACCTTAGGTGCTGGTAAAATTTATGTTTTTGAAGACAATAACATTAAGCCGCTTTTTGATTTTCCTATAAGTATAACTGAAGATAGTAACCTTGTATTGTCTGTTTACGGAACAAATGTTAAAGCTTTATGGAATACCGAAGGAGAAGGCTTTTTGGCAGGTAACGACACCTTAGAACATTTTGTAATAAATGGGACTTACGGAGAAGTTTCCGTTTTACATCTTCTTAATCTAACAGAGAATGTGAAATTTATGGTCACAGATTATAAAAGTGGCAAGAAAAGGAAAGCAGATTTAATTGTGAATAAAGTTGGAGAAGAGAATGTTACCCTAAATCCCGCTGCAGGAGGATATTTATACCTATCATGGAATCCGGCTTGGTTTAATGGAACATGTAGCTTTAATATTGTAGATTCAAACTATCAGTCTCAAAACGACACCTGGAGTCTGGATGTTAATAACTTTTACTACGAATACAGTTCAACTGTTAATCCAGATTATATATATGCAGTGGAGTTTTGCAACACGACAGGAAACTACACTTTAAACTACTACCTTTACAGGGTACAGTAAGAGAGGATTTTATGGAAGTTCTTGTTGCCGGTGCTTACGGCTCTCGCCGTTCAGGTATGAATCTTTCAACCTTTGTTATTGATGAAAATATTGTGGTTGATTGCGGAGCACTTTTTTCCGGAAATGTTAATCTTAAAAAGGTAAAAGCTATTTTTATCACCCATTGCCACGCCGACCATATAAAAGACTTGCCGTTTTTTATTGATGTTTTTCCTTTTGAAAATAGTAGAGAAGAGCCGTTACTCGTTTATGGAAATAGGGAAATTATCCAGGTTCTTGAGGACAATATTTTTAATGGCAAAGTATGGCCAGAGCTTTTTAGGTTTAGATTGAAAAACGGAAAACCTGCTGTTGTTATTAGGAAAGTAGAGCCTATGTGTGAATTTAGCCTTGGAGACTACAGAATTATACCTGTTCCTGTTAACCATACTGTAAAAACTACCGGTTTTGCAATTTTTTTGGGTAATAAAGGAGTTTTTATTTCTGGAGATACTTATAGATGTAAGGCTATGTGGGAATTCTTGAATTCGAAAAAAGAGATTAAAGCTTTTTTTGTTGATGTTTCCTATCCATCTATAAAAAAGGAACTTTCAAGTATCGCTCTCCATTACAATTCAGATGATCTGTTCAGAGATATGAACCAATTATCTTTACCAAGGGATATCAGAGTGTTTGCCTACCATTTAAAATATCCGTTTGTAGATGTTATCAAAGAAGAACTGGCAGAAAAAGGAATTTCCGCACTTAGTGATGGTGAAAGGATAAGAATATGAATAAAGTACAGATACTTCTTAAATTTGCCGAAAAGATTACAAGGGAAAAGGATGTTTCCCGTCTTCTTTCACTCCTTTCAGATGTTGCAAGAGATATTCTTGATGCTGATAGATGCAGTCTTTTTCTTTCAGATATGAAAAATAGAACTTTATGGACCATCGTAGCTCATGGTGTGAAAAAAATAGAGATTCCCTGGAATAAAGGTATAGCCGGATGGGTTTTTCAAAACGGTAAATCCCTTATTGTTAATGATGCTTATTCAGATTATCGCTTTGAAAAAAGTGTTGATTTAAAAACCGGCTACAAGACAAAAAATATTCTTGCTATTCCACTTATAAACAGAAAAGGGGAAGTCATAGGAGTTTTTCAGGCTATAAACAAACTTCATGGAAATTATACAGAGGAAGATGAAGAGCTTTTAACTCTTTTAAGCGGATACGCTGCTTCTGCCATAGAAAATACAGCGCTTTATAAGGAGCTTAATAAAGCTTATAAAGATACTGTTTTAAGGCTTTCCCATGCTGCTGAATTTAAAGATAAAGAAACGAAAAACCATATTTTAAGAACAGGACTTTATGCAAGAGAAATAGCTAACTACCTCCATTTTGATGATGAACTTGAGACAATCTTTCTTGCAACTCAAATGCATGATATAGGAAAAATAGGAATTCCGGATGCTATTCTTCTAAAACCCGGAAAACTCTCCATAGAGGAAAGAGAAGTTATGTGGCAACATACAATTATCGGATATGAGATTTTGAGAGGAAGCAAAAGTAAGCTGTTACAAATTGCTGCACTAATAGCATTGGAACATCATGAAAGGATAGATGGTTACGGTTACCCTTATGGAAAGAAAGGAGATGAGATTTCCATATATGGTCGAATTGCCTGTATCGTAGATGTTTTTGATGCTTTAATATCCAACAGACCCTATAAAAAAGCGTGGCCAGAGGAAAAAGTTTTTGAGTTCTTAAAAGAAAATGAAGGAAAAATGTTTGACGATGATATTGTAAAAGCAGTTCTTCATAAAAAAGATAAACTTCTTGAGATAAAAAGAAGATTTAAAGATGAGTATAAAGGAAGTTAATCCCCATCTAAAAAATTACCTCATCTATGTCAATATTTTCCTTTATCCAGTTTACATACTCAGGTATTCCCTCTTCTATTGTTGTTCGAGGTATCCATCCAAGTATTTTTTCTGTCTCCGAAAGATCTGCTTCCGTATAATTCTGGTAAAACTTATAAGGGTTATTAAAGTATTCTGTCTCAACATCTGTTCCCAAAGTCTTTTTAATTATTTCAACAACTTCATTAAATGTTCTCGCTCTTCCGGTTCCTACATTTACAATTCCGCTTTTCCCGGATTCCATTCCTTTTATGTTTGCTTCTACACAATCCATTACATATACAAAATCTCTTTTCTGCTCTCCCCACTTGAAAAGCTTAGGTTTGTTGCTTTTCATTACCTGAATAGCAAGCTTTAAAACCATACTTGCCATCTTTTCTTTAAATGTTTCTCTGGGACCGTAAACATTAAAATATCTGAGCCCTACTACATGAATTTCGGGATGCTCCTTTATAAATCTGTACGTAACCATATCCATAGCGTATTTTGAAAATCCGTAAACATTTTCCGGTAATAATTTCTGATTAACTTTCATCGGCACTTCACCATTACCGTAAACAGCCGCTGATGAAGCATAGATTACAGAAGAGTTGTTTTTCAAAGCTATATTAAGAATTTTTTTAAACGATTCACAGTTAATTTCCATCATCTCTTTCTGTCTCATATCGGTAGTATCAACATTCGCAGCCTGATGGAAAATTACATTAAAGCTCCCATCTTCTATCTCTTTAAGAATTTCCGAATCTGCTATCGAACCTGTTATTATCTCTCCGTCAAATCCTATAATGTTTTTAAAGTGCCCTGAAGAAAAATCGTCAAGGATAACAACTTGCGAATCCGGATATCTCTTCCTTAGTTCAAAAGCAAGATTTGAGCCGATAAATCCCGCTCCTCCCGTTACAAGAAACTTCATCATTCGTCAATTTCTCCTTTCAGGTATGTTTCATGACCTTTTTCTTGAAATGCCTCTTTTACCTTCTTTGCAAAGTCAAGGGCCAACTTATAATTATTAAATGTTGCCAGGGTTTTGGCTTCTTCAAGGTTATCTCCGGAAAATCTCATTATAGAAACACCCCATTTAAACCGTGCCGTGTCTTCCGGGTTTTCAAAAACTCTCTGAAGGTAAATGTCACAAAGTTTCCCCTCATCAAAACCGCTATCGGGAACATCAGATAAAAACTCTTTAAAGAAGTCCATTATCCCTCCTATTTCTCAATTATCGTTTCTTCAACCTTCATTCCAAAGTGTCTTCCGGGTTTTTCCGTATATACAAGAATATCATCTCCGGGTTTTAGCTCAACAACTGATATGGGGTTACCTTCCGGAGTAGTTAATCTTATAGTTTCGGCATTTTGGAGAATTCCTGCAACTTTTTTTCCGTCTTCTGTTTCGGCCTCTATAAGTAGCATCGGTCTTCTTTCAACCTTTGCTCTACCAACGTAGGCTATCCGCCCTTCACCTTTGTAGTTATATATCATTATTTCATCACCACTTTCAATTTCAGACAGGTATTTTGTCTTACCATTGGGTAGTTTTACATACATATGAACCGCACCGGCATTTACTCTGAATGGACGTGCTGCAACGTACGGATTGGATTCCGTTTCAGCATGGACAAGGAACATTCCTGCCGAAGAATTTCCTATAAGAGATCCTTCTCCCCTTTCCATTAAGGAAGCCGTATCGATACATACTCTATCACACATCCCTATCGATTGGACTCCGGTGATTCTCGCCTTCTTCAAATCAACTTTTTCTCCAGCAAGCCTTATAACCTCTCCGGTTTTCTTGATTTCGTTAATATCTTCCGTATCAAGAACAACTCCTTTCGTTCCCTTCTCAAGGATAGTTATGGCTGTCTTCGCTTCTTCGGCATTTCTTACCCAAGCGTATAGATTCTCGCCTTGTGCTAAAAGATTTTCTATCGGAATAATTGTCCAATCAGTCGTTTTAACTATTACGTTCTTTCCCTGTTTTAAAAAATTTGCCGCTTTTTCTTCGTCATCTTTGTTTTTAATTTTAACTATTATAAAATCTTCGCCAAGTTTATAATCACCATCCGGAGCTATGGTTTTAATTTTTGCCAGTTTTCTTACCTTTTCACTCCCTTCACTCTCAAAAAGCAGAGCCGTTATTCCGGACTCCAGAGATGTTGTTATTACCATTTTATCTTCAGGTGACTTTACTTTTACTATTAGTTCTTTTCCCATCGGTCCTCCCTACCTAATCAGCTTTGCAAGTAGCGCTTTCTGTACATGAAGTCTGTTTTCCGCCTGGTCCCAAACTATAGAACGACAACTTTCTATAACGTCGTTGGTTACTTCCTCTCCTCTATGAGCAGGAAGACAATGCATAAATAAAACATCAGGTTTTGCATGCTTGAAAAGCTCGCTATTTATTTGATACGGCATAAAAAGTTCCTTTCTCTTTTCAACTTCCCCTTCCTGACCCATACTGGCCCATACATCAGTATAAACAACGTTTGCCTCTTTGATAGCCTCAATCGGATCGTTAGTTATTACAATTTTAGCCCCTGTCTTTTCAGCTATCTCTTTAGCTTTTTCCACATAAAAAGAATCAGGTTCGTAACCTTCCGGCGTAGCCGCATAAAAACTCATACCGACCATTGCAGCACCTATCAACCATGAATTACACACATTATTTCCATCTCCCAAATAAGCAACTTTAAGTCCTTCCAGCTCTCTACAGTACTCTCTTATAGTAAATAGATCCGCAAGAATCTGGCAAGGATGTTCCTCATTAGACAGAGCATTAATCACGGGTACTTTAGAATATCTCCCAAGCTCTACTATTCTATCCTGACCAAAAGTCCTTATAACAATACCGTCAACATACCTTGAAAGGACCCTTGCGGTGTCCCTAACAGGCTCCCCTCTTCCAAGTTGAGAACTCCCGGAATCCATATACACCCCGATTCCTCCCAACTGGAACATACCCACTTCGAAAGAAACTCTCGTCCTTGTTGACGGCTTTTCGAATACAAGAGCTAACGCTTTACCCCTCAACGGATGGAAACTCTCACCTCTTTTTCGCTTCTCTTTCAAAACTTCAGTCATCTCAAGAATTTCAAAAAGCTCTTCCTGTGTAATATCGAGCATAGATATAAAATCTCTCATTACAATTTCTCCCTATTATTAAGGTTGGAAAGCTGATTAACCATCATTTTAAACCTACTCTCTATCTGATTAAATTTAGTTTTAAGCTGAAAGTACTCCTTCTCCAACTTAACAACTCTTGCATCTATATCTTTTAACTTTCCGGAAAAACCTTCCAAAATAAAGAAGATTTTAAGTGAAAAGAGAAACAGCATAATTATTAAAAGCAAAATAAGGACAAGTAAGAACTGAAACACATTCCCTCCTAAAAATCAGGCGAATAGATAATGCGCGTTGGACATGCAGCTATACAATGCCCGCAACCCACACATTTTAATTTATCAAACTCAACTCTAAACGTTTCCGCATTAAGATGAAAAGCGTTTGTAGGACATGGAGCTATACATGCTCCGCAGTGAACACATTTCTCATCCTCTCTAATTATATCAAGTTCCAAAGGTCTTATTTTCACATTTATACTCTTAAGAAAGTTGATAGCTTTCTGTAATTTATCGGAAGTCCCTTTAAGTTCAAGAACAGCAGAGCCTTCCATCTTTGGTAAAATCTCCGCTCTCAGGATATTAACCACAAGATCATAATCCTTTATAAGTTTACAAATTACGGGATTATCCCATGTCTCCTTAGGCAATGTAAGAACAATCCTGATAGAAGATTCTTTCATCTACCGTCTCCTCAAGGCTTAACAATTTGAATAGGAATCTTTTTTCTAACAAAAACTTTTATAAACTGCTGAAACTTTGAAGCAAGATCCGATTGGGTAGTTGTAACAGCAAAGATAAGATCCTCTTCTTTCTTGACTCTAAAATAGAAATTATAAAAGTAAATCTTTTTAAGTGCTACTTTATATCCTGCAGCTGCAGCTTCCACATTCTTCCAATCAAGCTCTCTAACAATATCACCTTTGAAATTCTCAACCCTTACGTATTTTGAAGTCATAACAAATCTAAAGTTGGTAAGGGTCGGTTTCAACTGCTTGTAAAGGAGATAAAGTAAAGCCACTAATATTCCCAAAAGCAAAAATCTTAAAATTCCGGTAGCAAGTATTGCCCCTATAAGAATTATAATATCTATTGTTACAGGTATTGCCATAAAAAGTAGGCTCTGTTTAACTTCAAATCTTTTATCCGATGACATTTTACCTCCGCTATTTAACTGCCAACATCTTTTCTATTGCCAACTTTGCCTTTTCAGCAATTTCAGGTTTAACCTGAATCTCATATTTCTCTTCCGTAATAGAGTTTATTATCCTTTCAACTGTAATCATCTTCATCTGATCACAGATAAACTCTTGGTATGCCGGATAGAATTTTGCTTCAGGTTTTGATTTTTTAAGCTGATAAATTATTCCTTCTTCCGTACCAACAATAAACTCCCTTTCAACACTTTCCTTAACATAATTTATAATTTTTGACGTACTTCCCACAAAATCAGCAAACTTCCGAATCTCTTTTCTGCACTCCGGATGAACTATAAAAACGGCTTCCGAATACTTCTTTTTTAATTCTTTTACTCTATCAATAGGAATCTTTTCATGAACAGGACAATACCCTTCCCACAATTTTATCTCTTTCTCCGGAACTTGTTCGGCAATAAATTCCCCAAGATTTCTATCCGGAACAAATAAAATTTTATCCGTATCAAGTGATTCTATAACCCTAACAGCATTTGCCGATGTACAACATATATCGGAAAGTGCTTTCACTTCTGCAGTACTATTCACGTAAGTTACCACAACATATTCGGGATACTTTTCTCTGAAAGATTTAAGCTCTTCTTCAAAAACCATATCAGCCATAAGACAACCAGCCTTTGGATACGGTATCAGTACTTTTTTATCAGAATTCAAAATTTTAACGGTTTCCGCCATGAAGTAAACACCACACATAACGATAATTTCCGCATCTATCTCTGTAGCTTTTCTGGCAAGTTCAAGGGAATCTCCGACAAAGTCAGCTGCTTCCTGTATTTCTGCCTCCTGATAAAAATGAGCAAGAATAACAGCATTTTTTTTCTCTTTAAAACCTTTAATTTTTTCAACTGATTCTTTCATACTTTTACTCCCATTCTATTGTTCCCGGAGGTTTTGACGTTATATCATAAACAACTCTGTTAACTCCTTTCACTTCATTTATTACTCTGTTTGAAACCTTTTCAATAAGCTCATAGGGAAGTTTCACCCAATCTGCCGTCATTCCGTCTGTACTTTCAACAGCTCTTATTGCTATAACATAATCATAAGTCCTTTCATCTCCCATAACTCCAACTGTTTTCAACGGAAGAAAAACTGCAAATGATTGCCAAATTTCATTGTAAAGACCAGCTTTTTTTATCTCTTCAAGCACTATAGCATCAGCTTCTCTAAGAATTTCAAGATATTCGGGTTTTACTTCATCTATAATCCTAATGGCAAGACCTGGACCAGGGAACGGTTGTCTCTTTATTATTTCATCCGGTAATCCCAGCTCTTTTCCAAGCTCTCTAACCTCATCTTTAAAAAGCTCTCTTAACGGCTCAATTAACTTAAAGTTCAATCTTTCAGGAAGTCCTCCAACGTTATGATGTGATTTTATCGTTGCCGAAGGACCTTTTACAGATACACTTTCTATAACATCGGGATATAAAGTCCCCTGTGCTAAAAATTCAGCATCGGGCATCTCTTTTGCCGCCTTTTCAAAGACTTCTATAAATGTATGACCTATAATCTTTCTTTTCTCTTCAGGGTCAGTTACTCCTTTTAGTCTTTTAAGAAAAAGATCCGAAGCATCAACCGTTTTAAAATTTTTCATGTGAAATTTTTCCATAAATGTCTTCTCAACACTTTCCCTTTCACCTTTTCTCAAAAGCCCCGTATCAACAAATATGGGGTAAAGTTGTTCCTTTATTGCTTTATGAAGTAAAGCTGCAACAACGGAAGAATCCACACCACCGGATAGTGCGCATATAACATTCTTATTCCCAACGGTTTCTTTTATTTTATCTATCTCATACTCTATAAAATTCTCCATCGTCCATGAAGGCTCACAACCACAAATCTCAACAGCAAAGTTTTCAAGAATTTTCCCGCCGAACTGTGTGTGTTTGACTTCGGGATGGAATTGCACACCATAAACTCTTTGTTCTTCATTTCTCATGGCAGCATAAGGAGCGTTTTCTGTTTCCGCAATAGGCTCGAAACCTTCCGGCATCTTTAAAACTCTATCTCCGTGACTCATCCATACAGGCAAACTACCTGAAACATTTTTAAAAAGGTCTCCCTTATCCAAGATTAAAAGTTCGGACTTCCCATACTCATGTCTTTCGGCTTTAACAACTTCACCGCCAAAAAGATAAGTTAAAAGCTGCATTCCATAACAGATTCCCAACACAGGAATATTCATTTTGAATATCTCCGTACCAATCTTCGGCGAATTCTCAGAATAAACACTTGCAGGACCACCGGAAAGAATTATCCCCTTCGGAGCAAACTTTTCAATCTTCTCTATAGATATATTAAACGGGTGAATCTCACAATAGATATGATTTTCTCTTAGTCGCCTTGCAATCAACTGCGTATATTGGGAACCAAAATCAAGAATTAAAATTTTACTTTCATGGATATCTTTCACCATATTATCCCTCTTTAAAATGAAGTTTGAAAGGAAATTATACAACCTTTAAAGTTTGTGCAAGTAATAAGCCAACTATGTTTTTTCTTTCGTTTTACTCTTAATTCTGATAAATTTGAAACACAGCTACAAAACAACATTACACTAAACAAATATTGACAAAAAAAATCAACTAATGTATAAAATGTTAAATTCTAACTGGCTATACCGGGACTTAATGATGAGAACCTTAATAAAAACATGTATCTTGACTTTCATTTTAATGAGTAATAGTTACGAAATTTATGCTTTTCCCCTTAAATCAAATATCACCACAAAACGAAAAGGGCAGCTTTTCTCCTTTGAGATAGCCAGCTTTAAAAACAGAAATAAAGCGATAAATTTCCTTCTTTTCCTTCCTGAGAAACTAAAAAGAAGTTCTTATATATGGAAGGATAAAAACTCCTATAAAGTAAGAGCTTACCTCTTTTCCTCCAAAAAAAGACTTCTGAATTTCCTACCGGAAATAGAAACTTTAGGATTTACACCAAAAATAGTAAAAACCCCTGATGATTTTCTATATTCCATTCAGCTTATAACAAACAAAACTCGACAAGCTGCAGAAAGGTTTTTCAAAAAGCTTCCTCAGGAAATCAGAACAAAAGCTTTTGTTTATCAAACCGATTCAGGTTACTTCACAGTAAGAGTCTTTTTAGCACAAACCCGGAAAGAAGCTAAAGGACTCCAAAAAGAAATAGAGCGTAGTTTATCGATAAAAACGTTTATAGTTCCCACTTCTAAGTTAAAAGTAGCTATAAAAAAAGAAGAGAAAAAAGAAAAGCAAAATAATCAAACCAAAATACCGATAGTAGAACCCTCCCCTAAAACACCTGAGGGAGGAAAACCGGAAATTATCATCAGATCAGTATCTCCTATCCAGATAAAAGAACCGAAAAAAACAAAACTAAAAAAACTTAAAGAAAAAGAGTTACTAAATATTGAAAAAGAATCCTTAAAGAAAGAAAAAAAAGAACAAAAGCTTATACGGAAAAAACTTCAAAAAATACTTACGGAATCTAAAAAGATAAACCATAAAAGCAAACAGAAAGAAAAAATGGTAAGAGAACAAGGGAAAGAAAAAAAAACAACGGTAGTAATACCGAAAAAAGAACCATACATAGTAGGAACAAGCAGCTTCAAAAGTTTTTTCCCTTTTATCGATAGGAACATCAACTTTTCTGCCGGATGGCAATACGGCGAAAGTAGAAAAAATGGGGAAACAACTTCTTTTTTCAGTGAAAGTTACTCATTAAACACTCCGGGAGAAATCACAGACGGTATAAAATACTCTATCTCGCTAACATATTCGAAATTTTATCCGGAAGATACTACCTGGCAATCAACATTCAGGCCGTTCTTAAATACACGTTTAACTAACGATATATTTACTCTTTCCTCTTCATCCGGAATAACAACGGTCAAGAGCTCAGATGGAAGGGATGACAAAACAACAAACTACAACATAAATTTTTCCTCAACATGGAATCGCAAATATCCTTATCTACTGATAACAGCAAGTAAAAACAGATCACTATCCGAAACAACCGATAGTGAAAGTACCGGCAAAAGAATAGCTACAGGCTACACTTACAAAAATACTGTAGGTATAACCTACTCATTTTCAACATCTGAAAATACAGACAATATAAGAGACACTTACACTAAAAACACCAACCAAAACATTAACTTTTTTGGAAAGAAAGCTTTCTTAAATGGAAAAGTTTTCGTATCGGTTTCTGAAAGTATCAACTTCTCAGACAACGAATATTCCCTTAAAAAAATATCCGGCATTTCCTATATAAAAATTTCTCCCATTACCGCTCTAAACAATATAGATGCTACTCCAACAGACGGGACACTAACTCCAAATGCCCTCCTTACCGATGGTGATTACTCGACTTCTACGGGAATCGACCTAAAAACCCCCTACGAAAATATAGCCATCAATACAGCATACGAACCAACAGATTTAATAACCTTGTATATCGGAGGTAACGTAACCGAAGCGGAAATATATACCTTGCTTTGGGATATCTACACAAGTGATGACGGAAATATCTGGACTCCTATTCTGACCAGCACACCTTTCAGTTTTGACAATCAAACCGAAACCATTGATTTTATTCTACCCACTACAATCAAAGCAAATTACATAAAACTTGTTTTAAAAGTAACGGGAATTATAAATACCGGATACGTAACAGAGATTGAAGCTTTTGGAAAAACAGATAATGTAACAACAGATATTATTAAAACATCAACCTACGGAGATACTACAAGAGCAAATATCAGAGTTCAATTACCTTACAAACTTTCCTACTATCTCAATTACGAAAGAGCCTCAAGGGAAGGAGAAGAGATAATCTCAAAAATATCCAATGGATTATCGGGAAGTTGGAAATATAAGTACTACCTGTTTAGTAGCGGAATCAGAAGAACCGATTACTTCATGAAAGATGTGGATAAACGTGTATCCCAAGGCATAAACTTCGATTTAAAAGCAACTCCTCTAAATACACTTTCATGGCGGACCGGAACAAGTTATACTGAAAATTTCATAGGTTCCGAAAAAACCACCTCTGCAGTTACTTTAACCTCCGGAATAAACGCTAAACTTTTCACAGGACTTAATACAGGACTATCGGGAACCGTTACGAGAGGAACCAACGAGCAAACCAGAACAACAAATACCTCGTATAACCTAAGGTTTGACACGAATGCCCGACTTTACCCGAGCTTATCCGTTGCCTCTTCAGTTCAACATAATGTCTCTACCGAAACAACGGATACAATGTCAATCTCATCGACATGGACACCCTCGGAAATATTGAGATTTACCATTTCACAAGGTTTCACGATTATATCTAACGGTGAAAATAGATCAACAACCAGTTTAAATATCTCCATAATTCCTCAAGGAGGCGATATTAAATATAACTTCGGGATGAGCTCCTCTAACGGAAACAACAGTTATAGAGGAAGTGTTTATTGGCAGATAAGCGACTATTTTGTAACAAATGGATATGTGAAATACGAGGATTTTTCGGAAACAGTAACTTCCGGCGTAAATCTTAACGCAAGATGGTAATTGAAATAAAAAAGACAAGGCTTATTAGCCTTGCCCTGAAAGTTCCTTTTCAAGTTTAGAAACGGCTTTGGAAAGCTTTGACATTCTTCTTGCCGCTCCGTTTTTATGAATCACTCCTCTTGCCGCAGCTCTTTCAATATACTTCATCGCAATTTTAAGTTGATCTTTCGCAAGTTCAAGATTCCTCTCTTCAACAGCTTTCAAAACTTTTTTAGATTCTGTCTTAAACCTTCTAACATAAAGTCTATTTCTCTCTCTTCTTTTAATATTCTGGCGAAGACGCTTCTTTGCGGATTTAATGTTTGGCATTAAGAATACCTCCTTATATTTAAATTCCAAGTTTGCAGTGTCAAAGTTTATAGCAAAAGAAGTCCGTTTTCAACCTCAACTAACAATCAAAGTTTTTTCACTATTTCAAATTCTGCCTTTCTACTTTCGATATCAACACTTAAAAGCCTAACCATAACTTTATCTCCAATCCTAAATATAGCCTTCGTTCTTTCTCCCAAAAGACAGTACTGTTTCGGAATACAAATATAGTAATCGTTTTTAAGTACAGAAACATGAACAAATCCGGGAATAAGAGCCTCTACCGTCTCTATAAAAAGTCCCTGCTCGTTTACACCAGTTACAATCCCTTCAAATACTTCACCTATATGTTTAGCAGCATATTGCAACTGTTTTAGCTGAACAACATCTCTTTCTGCTTCATCGGCATTTATGGATTTCTCGGTAATGTATTTACAAACTTTCTCCAACTTCTCTTCCCAAATAGAAATACTCTCCGAATTAAATTCGGATTTTAATGCCATTTTTAAAAGTCTGTGAAGTTGTAAGTCCGCATACCTTCTAATAGGAGAAGTAAAGTGAGTATAGCAGGTGGAAGCAAGCCCAAAATGCCCTATGTTATCCGGCGAATATTTAGCTCTTGCCATCGTTCTTAACATTAAATAGTTAACAAGTTTCTCCTCCGATTTACCTTCTACCTGCTCCAGTATTTTCTGTAATAACTTTGGCTGAATATCGTTTTTAACATTAGGAGTTTTTATGCCGAGAGAGCGAGCAAAATTAAGGAAATCGGCAAGCTTATCTCTGTCCGGTGATTCGTGAATCCTATAAACGGAAGGATAATCCGCCCAAAACATAAACTCGGCAACCGTTTCATTGGCAACAATCATAAACTCTTCTATAAGTCTGTGAGACCACAGTCGATTCGCTTTATAAATATCAACAGGTTCTCCCTCCATATTAAGAACAACAACCGGTTCAGGAAGATCAAAATCTATACTTCCTCGTTTATACCTCTTCCTGTAAAGAATTTGCGCAAGCTGATACATATGATTCAAAGATTCAACAACGTAAGAAAATTTCTCACAGGTTTCTTTATCTCCTTCAATAATCTTTTGAGCAATATTGTAAGTTAACCTGGCTTTACTGTGTATAACGCTTTTATAAATTTTAGAATCAACAACTACTCCATTCCTATTGATAACCATCTCACATGTAAAAGTTAACCTATCCACCAGCGGATTAAGGGAGCAGATACCGTTTGAAAGCTTCTCGGGAAGCATCGGAATACATCTATCCGGGAAATAAACACTTGTGCCTCTGTCATAAGCTTCTCTGTCCAGACCGGAACCGGATTTAACGTAATTTGTTACATCTGCAATATGAACATAAAGTCTGTACTTTCCGTTGGAAAGCTTTTCTATGGCAACTGCATCATCAAAATCCCTTGCGGTCTCTCCATCTATCGTAAAAGCTAACTGCTCCCTTAAATCGACTCTTTCTTTTAAATCTTTCTCAGATACCTCATCAGGTATCTTTTCAGCCTCTTCCAGAACTTCCGGAGGAAACTCCACAGGAATATCATATTTACGAATCACAAGCTCAATATCTAATTTCGGACCATCTTTACCGAGATTTTCAACAACTTTTCCCACGGGAGAACGAGTCTCGGAAGGATAGGAAACTATTTCCGCAACTACATAATCCCCATCTTCAACTTTATCAAAATCCTCAGATGTGAGAATCACATCGTAACGAATCCTCTTATCTTCCGGTACCACAAAAGCATGTTTTTTAAATTTCTCAACTCGTCCTACAACCTTCCTAACAGCTCTGTCTATAACAGAAACAATCTTTCCCTCTTTTTTTCCTCCTTTTGTCTCTTTTACTATTTGAACAGCAACAATATCACCATTCATGGCTCCGTCCATATTCTTTCCCGGAACAAAAACACCTTTCCCTCCGTCAAGAGGATCAACAAAACCAAAACCGTTTTTATACACACACAACTTACCTATCGTAAGGTTAAGCTTCTCAGGAAGTGCATATTTTGCTCCTTTAAGCTTTACAAGCTTCCCATTTTTTGCAAGTTCTTCCAGTTTAGCTTTTAAAACTTCTCTTTTTTCCGGTAAAAGTCCCAAAAATTTTGCAATCTCTCTTGTTTTAAGAGGCTTATTTAATTTATGTAAAGCTTCGAAAATGACTGTTTCATCCACTCTTTCCATTATTTCCCTCCCGAAATTTTTAGAAAATTCCGTTTCTATTTGTTTCTTTACCTTACAAATTTACTCTTTTTTTTAATTTTTCAAACCTTTGAAATCTCTTCCTCTATCTTTTCCTCTGTTAAATATTCCTCTCTTTTATCAAGAGAAATAAGCATTAAAAACTCTTTATTCCCTTTGGGTCCTCGAGGTTCCGAAAGAACAAGATTAACCGGATAAAGCCCTTCCTCTTTCGAAAAACTCACAATCTTCTCTATAGCTTTTTTATGAAGTTTCGAATCTCTAATAACTCCTTTCCATCTGTCAACATCCTTTTTGGAAAGCTCAAATTGAGGCTTTACAAGGACTATCATTTCACCTGTATCTTTTAAAAATTTTTTTGCTACAGAAAGAATCTTTGTAAGAGAAATAAAGGAAACATCCGCAACCACAAGGTCCACTCTATCGGGAATCTCTCTTTTGGAAAGGTGCTTTGCATTAAACTGCTCTATCGAAACAACTCTACTATCCTGCCTCAACTTCCAATCAAGCTGTCCTCTACCAACATCAACAGCATAAACTTTCAATGCTCCTCTTTGCAAAAGACAATCGGTAAATCCGCCTGTAGAAGCACCTATATCAAGACAGATAAAATTTTTAGGCTCTATCTTAAAAGCTTCAAGAGCAGTCTGCAGTTTCAAGCCCCCTCTTGAAACATACGGAATATCAGTCCCTTTAATTTCAATAGTGGAATCAATAGGAACTTTTGTTCCGCATTTATCAACCATATTCCCGTCAACAAAAATCTTTCCAGCCATTATCAAGGCTTTCGCTCTTTCTCTACTTTTAATAAAACCTTTGTCAACTATAAGCTTATCTATACGTTCTTTCTTCATTTTATACTTACCGCTTTCAAATAAACCATCATCCCGGTAACTGTAGCCGACAGACACAGAAAAACATTAAGTAGGACATTAGTAAAACCCTGAAGAAAAAAGCCTTGCTGGAAAAGAGATACCGTTTCGTAACTAAAAGAGGAAAAGGTAGTTAAAGCACCAAGAAATCCTGTTATAAAAAAACCTTTCCATTGAGGTGCTATGATATCCTGAAAAAGCATCGCAAGAACACCTATAATAAAACTTCCCAAAATATTAACGGTAAGAGTACCTACCGGAAAAGTCGAACCTGTAACTTTCTGCACCGCACCAGCGATTAAAAATCTCGAAATAGCACCAAAAAAGCCACCTACGCCGATATAAAGAAGTATCATCCTATCTCCAACTCTTCAAGAAGTTTATCTGTTATCACCTCTATCGCTTTCTGTCTTGCTTGGTCAAAATCTATATTATCTATTATAGGAACACCTTTCTCCTTGGCAAGAGAATACAGATAGCTCTGAATAAGTCTAATAGACCTAAAGTTTTTAAGATACTTCTTACTGGTTCTCTGGGAGCTTTTTTCTCTTGTTTTAAAGCGACTTTTATGAATATCTTCCTCAAGTGTAGTTATAAGAATCGGAACAATATAGGCCTTTTTAAACTCAGATACCAAAGCTCCAGGAATAAGGTGTATCCCTTCAACGATAAGGCTCACATTCTCTTTTATGGCTCTTCCCACTACCGCATTAATACCTGTCAACACCTTCTCCGATTGGTCAAGAAATCCAAAGATAACCTTATCTTCTCTGGACATAGAGCCAAATTTGTAAAGGAATTTTCCTGCTTCATAACTTGAAACATGTATGGAAGGAACGAGCTCTCTCGAAATCATCTTTCGCATAACTTCCCTAACCGCATCGGT
>JALSLT010000015.1 GCA_026988135.1 Desulfurobacterium sp. | reverse complement strand
TGAGATAAGAAATCCTTTAACAATAACCTTTGAAAAGGTGCAGGATTTAAGATACGGAGAAAACCCTCACCAAAGGGGTGCCTTTTACAGAGAAGTTTTCATAGATGAACCATGCATATCAACTGCTACCAAAATCCATGGAAATAAAGAACTCTCCTTTAACAATATCTACGATATTGACGGTGCATTAAACCTTGTCCTTGAATTTGACCCAAGTAAAGAAAAGGTTTGCGCCATTATAAAACACGCAAATCCTTGCGGAATAGCCATTGGCAATTCTCCTTCCGATACGTATGAGAAAGCTTTAAAAGTTGACCCTGTTTCAGCATTCGGAGGAATTATCGCATTTAACTGTCCTGTGGATGAAAGCACCGCAAAACTTATAACAGAAAGATTTTATGAATGTATAATTGCCCCAAATTATTCTGAAGAAGCTTTAAACATCCTTAAAACTAAGAAAAACCTCAGAGTTCTCAAAGTAGAGAACATGGAAAAACTTATAAACAGGGGAGAAACTTCTCCTTTTGATTACAGAAAAGTTGTGGGAGGAATACTTGTTCAGGATAGAGACCTTATCACTCTTGACCCTGAAAAGTTAAAGGTGGTTACAAAAAGAGAGCCTACAGAAAAAGAGTGGCAGGACCTTATCTTTGCATTTAAAGTAGTAAAATGGGTAAAGTCAAACTCTGTGGTATATGCAAAAGACGGTATCGCAATAGGAATAGGAGTTGGACAAACATCAAGAGTGGATGCAGCAAAATGTGCAGCTAAAAAAGCAAAAGAGATGGGACTTGAAATGGGAGGTTGCGTTCTTGCAAGTGAAGCGTTCTTCCCGTTCAGAGACAGCGTAGATGAAGCTGCAAAAGTTGGTGTAAAAGCGATAATCCAGCCAGGTGGATCTATTAGGGATAGTGAAGTTATAGAAGCTGCCAATGAGCACAACATGGCAATGGTATTTACAGGAATAAGACATTTCAGACATTAAAGGGAGGGAACTATGGCAGAAGAACAGAAACAAAACCAGCAGGAACAACAAGTAATAGTTGGAACAATGCAATACAGAGTAACAATGGGAGAAACAGACGCATACGGCGTTATGTATTATGCAAATTACTTTCATCTTTTTGAAAGGGGAAGAACTGAACTGTTCAGAGCCCTTGGTATTGAATACAAACAGGTACTTCAACAGAAACAGATTCTCATGCCGGTAGTTGAAACAGCATGCAAATACATGGCACCTATTGTGTATGACGACATGATAACAATAGAAACAGCTATTACAAACATAGAATCAAGAGGCATTAGGTTTGATTATAGAATTATAAGAGACGAAGCTGTTCTTGCTGTGGGATTCACTCAGCATATATTCATAGACCCACAGGGAAGACCTGTAAGTTTTGGAAAAGAGGTGCTGGAACAGCTAAAAGCCAAAGGCCTTATAAAAGAAGCTCCACAAGCAACAGAAGCAGAACCTCCAAAGTCTGAAGAGGATGTTCAGGAAAGGCTCAAAAAGTTTGTTATAGAAAAGATAAAAGAAGATAAAGACAACTAACCAGAAAGGGGGAGCTCTCCTCCTTTTTATAACGGAGCAACAGATGAAAAAAAGAACGATAAAAGAGATTCTTGAAAGAAGAAAAAAACAACCTGAAAAAAACGAGGTTTTGATAGGGAAAATAATCGGAGCTCACGGAATAAAAGGAGAGATTAAAGTTAAACCCGAAACAGAAATTTTTGAAAAACAGATTAAAAAAGTAAAAAAATTAACAGGTTATCGAGGAACCTTAAAAAAAATATTTACGATAGAAAACATTAAACCTTTCAAAAATGTTTTCATAGTAAAATTTAAAGAGATAGAAGATAGAAACAGTGCAGAAGCAGCCATAAACACCTCTTTATTCATCAAAAGAGAAGAACTGATTTCACTTGAAGAAGATGAATATTTTTTCGAAGAACTTATAGCTCTGAATGTTGTAACGGAAGAAGGGGATGAAATCGGAAAAGTCAAAGAAATCCTTGAAATGCCGGCAAACCACATTTTAGCTATAGAAAAACCAAACGGCAAAGAAATTTTAATTCCTTTTATAAAACAATTTATAAAAAAGGTTGATGTTAAAAACAGAAATATAGTCATCACTCCAATTGAAGGTCTTGTATAATGCCAGCATTTAATGTTTTAACAGTTCTACCCGGCCTTTTCAGCGGATTTATCTCAGAAGGAGTCATAGGAAGAGCTATCTCCTCAGGGAAAATTGACCTTAAAATTCATAACCTGCGAGATTTTACAACAGATAAACACAGGATTGTTGATGACGTTCCCTACGGTGGCGGTCCAGGAATGGTTCTAAAACCAGAACCGATATTTAGAGCGTATGAAAAAATATTAAAACAGAGAAAGAAGAAACCCCACGTTATACTTACAGAACCATGGGGAGAAACATTCACTCAAAGAAAAGCCGTTGAACTTTCAAAAAAAGACAACATTCTCATAATATGTGGAAGATATGAAGGTGTTGATGAAAGAGTTAAATCTATTGTTGATGAGGAAATCTCCATAGGAGATTACGTCCTAACAGGAGGAGAAATTCCTGCAATGGTTATCCTTGATGCAACAATCAGACTTATTCCAAAAGTTTTAGGTAGTAAAGACTCATTAAAGGCAGACTCTTTTATGGACAGAGGGCTTATGGGATACCCAAACTACACAAGGGCTGCTGAATTTAAAGGAATGAAAGTGCCTGAAGTGCTCCTTTCCGGAAATCACCAAAAGATAAAAGAGTGGAGGAAACTAAAATCTTTTGAAAAAACATACAGGAAAAACCCTAAAATCATAAAAAGGCTTATAAAAGAAGGAAAGTTGTCCGAAAAAGAAAAACATCTACTTGAAATAGCCCTCAACAATATCAGAAACAAGATAAAATGACCCTAAAATCGCAATATCTCTATCCAAAACTTCATCATCCAACTTTTCAGACACAACTGCTCTATCTCCATACTTTTTCTCAAGCTCTTCAAAAGAAAATCCACGAGAATTCTCAATCGGAACAATAAAAAGTTCAGCACCCACCTTTTTAACAAAGCTTTCAAGCAATTTCACTATCTCATCAAACTCTTTATCCTTCAATCCGGAATAAACAACATCAAAAGAAAAACCAAGGGACTCCGCCGTTTTAAGAAATCTTTTAACAGCATCAACATTATGAGCAACATCAACTATAAAAAGAGGTTTTCTCCTTAAAACTTCAAACCTCCCGGGCATTTTGACAGACAAAAGAGCTTCCTGGACTTTTAAAATATTTAACTCTACATTGAATATTTCCCGGAGAATTTTTTTAGAGGAAAAAATGGCAGTTGCTGCATTTACAGCCTGATGTTCACCATAAACAGAAAGATGAAAAGGTATCTGAATGTCACCCTCTTCATAAACTCCATATGTTCCATTTCCACTCACCTTTACAGAATCCAAATCAAAATTCATCCAAAAAACAGAAAGATTCTCCGTAAACCTCTTCGCAAGTTCAAAAACGACTTCTCTGTTATCTGATATAACCGCAGGGATTCCATTCTTTATAACATGCAGCTTTTCAAGAGCAATCTCCTCAATCGTTTCCCCAAGATAATCTTTGTGGTCGTAGTCTATATGGGTTATAACCGCAAGATTATGCTCTATACTGTTTGTTGCATCAAGCCTTCCCCCGAGGCCAACCTCATAAACAGCAAAATCACAATCCTTAAAAAGATAAAGGGAAAGAAGAAATGCCGCTTCAAAGTAGGTTAAACTGTTCTCTTCAATAATAGGCAAAAGTTTTAAAAAAGCTTTATCAAGAACATCTATACAAACAGACTCAAGATTAATTTTAAACCTTTCGTTAAAACTGAAAAGGTGGGGAGAAGTGAAAAGGCCTGTCCTAACACCGTGAGATTTTAAAATCGACGCTATAAATGTTGAAGTTGAACCTTTCCCGTTTGTCCCTGCAACAATAGCAGAAGGAGGAAGAAAAAAGGGAAGAGAAGCAACAGCATTCTTTATCCTGCCAAGCCCCGGCTTCCAGATAAACTCTTTATTCAAAAAGTAGGACTCAAAGGCTGTCACGTAGAAACCACTTTTAATGTGAAAGTTTTAAGAAGTTTACCTATAACCGACTTCAAGTCTTTCCTTTCAACAACCTTATCTATAAGACCGTGCTCAAGAAGAAATTCAGCCCGTTGAAACCCTTTGGGAAGTTTTTGCCTTATAGTCTGCTCAATAACCCGGGGACCGGCAAAACCAA
>JALSLT010000014.1 GCA_026988135.1 Desulfurobacterium sp. | reverse complement strand
ATAACTTTCGCACTTGCCCATCCGTTCTATGACATGGTTGGAAAACTTTCCAGAGAACATGTAGAAAAATTTCTTCTCCTTTTTGACACATGGGAAATATACAACGGGACTCGCTCAAGGCTTTCAGCAGTACTAACGGCAAAAGTGGCTCTCAAGTTCAAGTGGAATGACATACTTAAACTTGCAAACAAACACGGATTTATAAAGAGAAAGAGAGAAAAAATATCTTTCATAGGTGGCTCGGACGACCATAGCGGACTTGATGCAGGAAAAACTTTTACTTTTGTTAAAGTCGGAGAAACCATTAATGACCTAAAGTTGGCAATTGAGGAATGCAGAACCCTACCATCCGGAAATCACGGCTCCCCTAAAAAATTAACCCATACTATTATGAATATCGCATTTCAAGGAGCAAGCAACAAATACGATATGGGAGAATTCAAACATATTTTCTGTAGTCTTTTTAATATAGAAGATGGGAACAAGAAATTCTCCCTATCAAAATTCATCAAGAACGGAAAAAGCGAACAATTTATAAAAAAGATAATGGGAAACTCTTACGAAAACGCCAAAGAAAATCTTCACGAAAGGATATATACCTTTGCGAACTCCCTGCTCCCCTACGCTATGGGCAAAATAAAGAAAGAAGAAAGTATCACATTCTCAACATTGACATCATCTCTGGGACTAAGCGTACTTTCGCTTTTACCTATGACAACTTACGGAGCGACTTACTGGCAAAGAGCCCTCGAAAAAAGTAAATCGAAAGAGATATACAACACTCTTACCGGAGAAGAGTACATAGAAGGAAAGATGGCATGCTTTACAGACACATTTTTTGAAATAAACGGTGTAGCGAAAACTTATCAAAAAATAATTGACGTTGCAAATCAGGAAAAACTTAACCTAAAAGTAATAGTAACAGACACAAGAGGAGAATCAAGCGAATACCTTAAAATTTTTCGTCCTATAACCTCTTTTCCCCTTCCGGAATATGAAGAGATACCGATAAACATACCTAACTTTCTGGAAATTCTGGACTATATAGAAAAGGAAAACTTTGACGTTATCTACGCTGCTACTCCGGGAGTTTTAGGAATAGTGGCATTCCTGATAGCCAAAATTCTAAATCTTCCATTCGTAACCACCTTCCACACGGATATCCCCGAATACATCTACAAATATACGGAAGACCACATAGCAAAAGATATCACATGGAAACTTCTTTCCGCTCTTTATAATAACTCTACAAAAATTTTATCTCCGTCTTTTTGCTACAAAGAGATTCTAAAGGAAAACAATATTAAAGAAGAACTGATAGAAGTGTTTTCAAGAGGTGTTGACCTTCAAAAGTTCAATCCCTCATACAAAAACCCAAACTTTTTCGGGAAATTTGACCCTTCATATAACGGAGAAAAAATCGTCCTTTATGTTGGTAGAGTTTCAAAAGAAAAGGAAATAGACACCTTTATAGAAGTAGCTAATAGGATGAAGAATAGAAAGGATGTTAAGTTTGTAATCGTGGGCGACGGTCCCTACAGAAAAGAAGCAGAAAAAAAAGCGGAAAACGTAATCTTTACAGGATATCTTGAAAAGGAAACGCTTTCAACCGTTTACGCATCATCTGACATCTTTCTTTTCCCAAGTACAACGGAAACCTTCGGTAATGTAATTTTAGAAGCTTTGGCTAGCGGACTTCCGGTTCTAATTTCAGATAAAGGAGCTTCAAAAGAAAACGTAATTGATAACATTACCGGATTTGTAATAGAAGGCAACAAAATCGAAAAATATGTGGAAATAATGGAAAAGCTTCTTGCGAATAACGACTATTACCTCGGCATAAGGGAAAATGCTCTAAACTATGTAAAAGATAAAGAGTACAAAAAACTACTTATGGAAGTAATCAAAACTATGTCACTGGGAAGAATAAGAAAGAAATACGAAGAGATAGAATTTATGGAAGAGGTTATGTATGAAACTGTTTGATATTACCCATTTTTATGCCTGTGAAAGTGGAGGCGTAAAAACCTACATAGATAGAAAACATCGGTATATTCTCGAAAACACCGATATGGAGCATATTATGGTTCTCCCATCAGACAGAGACAGAATAGAAGAAGGAGAAAGATACAGAAAATACTTTCTAAAATCCCCCCTTATCCCTTTCTGGAAACCTTACAGACTGTTAATAGACAAAAGAAAAATCCTCTCTGTAATAAAGCAGGAAAAACCTGACATCATCGAAATAGGATCTCCCTACCTTTTACCAAAGTGGATATGTAAATTCAGCAGAAAAAAAGGCTTTACAACTATCGGTTTCTTTCATGCCAACGTTGAAGAAAGCCTAAAATCGATATTTAGGAGTAAAAGTTCTCAAATATCCCACCTTATTAGAAAATATCTCCACAGAGAGTACAAAAATTTTGACCTGGTAATTGCACCATCAAAATATATGGAAAACTACCTTCATCAAATAGGCATCAATGACACTACAACCGTTTATCTTGGAACAGACACAGAAAATTTCTCGCCAAACAAAAAGTTTCTCGATTTCAGAAAAAAATACAATATTCCAGAAAACAAAACCCTTCTCATCTATACCGGCAGACTATCAACAGATAAAAACATTTTAGAGCTGGCAAACATAGTAAACAAACTAAACGGAATGTTTCCCGAGAAGTACCATCTGATAATTGTCGGCAACGGACCAGACAGAGCAAAACTTAAAGAAAAAATAGAGAAAAATGTAACTTTCCTGGGATACATAAAAGACAGGGAGCAACTGTCTCACATCTACGGTAGTTGCGATATTTTCGTAACACCTTCAAAAGCCGAATCATTCGGACTTGCAATTATAGAAGCCCAAGCTGCCGGGTTACCCGTAGTTGCATTTAATACTGCATCTTTGCCGGAAATTGTCGTTAACACAAACCTTCTTGCAAACAATACGGACGAGTTCATTCAAAATATCATTTATGCAGCAAAACTCCTTACACCAGCTTACAGAAGATTTATATCCGAAACCATAAAAGAGAATTTTTCATGGGAAAAAACCTTCAACAATTTAGCACAAATTTATGAAGCCCTACTCCGTAAAAACACCAGTCATACTATAGAAAAATATTAGTTAAAAGCCACCTATCCCGCTAACGAGCCTTAAAAATGTTGACATATTATAAGAACTGCCTATATTATGGGTTACCAATCGACGCGGGATAGAGCAGTCTGGTAGCTCGTCGGGCTCATAACCCGAAGGCCGGAGGTTCAAATCCTCCTCCCGCAACCAATTCAAACTTTCGGTATCGCTTCAAGCAACTCATTTGTGTAATCTTCTTTCGGAGATGAAAATATCTCTTCCAATGTTCCCATTTCTATTATTTCACCGTCTTTCATCACCATAATACGATCACATATATATTTGGTTGTTAGTAGATCATGAGTTATAAACAACATTGAAAGCCCGTAAGTTTCTTTAAGCTCCCTTAGCGCCTTCAGAACCCACATCTTTAGAGTAACGTCAAGCATAGATATAGGCTCATCAGCTATTATAAGGTCAGGTTCATTTAAAAGTGATCTTATAATAATAACCCGTTGTCTCTGACCGCCTGAAAGCTGAGAAGGTTTCTTTTTACCAATAGTTTCATAATCCAGATTAAACTTTTTAAACAGATTTTTAACTCTCTCCTCATCAGGAACTATATCAAGAAGCTGCCTTCTGATAGACAGATAAGGGTGAAGGGAAGCAAGGGGGTCCTGAAACATACATGAAGTTCTTTTTCCATAAAAATTTAAATTCCCGCTATAAGGAACAAGCCCCAGAATAGCTCTTCCAACGGTGGTTTTTCCCGAACCGCTCTGACCGACTATTCCAAGAACCTCACCCTTTCTAAGAGAAAAGCTTACATTTTTTACGGCCTTTACCTCTCCCGAAGAGAAAATACCGTCATTTCTAAAAGTAACGGAAAGATTTTTTACTTCCATAAAAGCCTTTGACATAACAAATCCCCATCTATTTAAACTTTTAAAAGAGATATTATCAAATAACAGGAAAAGGGAGAAGAAAGAGTTCCTTCTCCCTTAAAACTTCAATCCATTACTTTCTTCTACCAAAATAAATGCCACCTAAAATAACAGGCACAAAAATCATGAAATTCAAGATACCTTCACCAGCTGAAATTGAAGATATAGAACATCCACCACCTGATGAGTTTGAAACTTCTCCACTGCCAGCATCTACAGAATCCTCATAAGCAGTATCATTTTCAGCAGAACCATTATCAGACGACGTATCTCCATCTGATGCCTCATTGCTTTCAACTACAACAACTACCGGATCTGAAGTTGTCAAAGCACCATTATCATCTTTGACAGTACATGTAACATTAAAAGTTCCTGAAAAATAATATGTATGAGAAACGTTACTGCTTAATGTATCTGTTTGATTACCATCTCCAAAATCCCACTGATATGAAACAATAGAACCATCACTATCTGATGCTGAACACTCAAATGAAACTTCAAGAGGCGGTGGCAAGTGAATATCCGAAAGAATGGTAATAGCGTTTATATCAGGCGGATTATTTGAATCAGAACCTGTTTCTACAGTTCCTAAAAGATCCTGGGAAAGCTTTGCTACAAAAAAATCAGTTGCAGAAGCTTCTGACGAAATTTCTGTCATATTTACAGAAAAATCTGAAGAACCCAATCTTCCGCCAATATAAATATTACCTGCTCCATCTATTTTTAAAGAACGACTCTCTTCCTTACCATTTCCTCCTAATAAAGTAGAACCGGAAAGATTAGAAAGATTCAAGTCCATTTTCACAATGAAAAAATCATAATCCCCACCATTTGTTTTTTGATACGAATTTTCCATAATAGGGAAATCACCGTAAGCTGTCTCTCCTGCCACAAACACAGCATCATCACTTATAACTAAATTTCTTCCATAATCATAACCTGTCCCTCCAAGGTAAGTTGAAACAATAAGACCTGAAAGACCAGAATTGAATTTCGCAACAAAAGCATCACAAGTTCCTGAAAGTGTTCCATTATACGCACCAGGTGTAGCTGGAAAATCTGAATTATAAGTAACACCAGTAACATAAACATTTCCCGCATTATCAACATCAATAGATTCTATGCCATTTACTTCATTAAAATAGGTAGATGCAAGCATATTAAAACTATTAACATCAAAAGAAGTTATGAATCTTGTATTATCAAGATCAGTAGAGTTTTCAAAAGCTCCATCGGTAGTAGGAAAATCAGGAGATGCAGTTCCACCCACTAAATAAACTCTTCCATTGAACCATAAGCATTCAAATGTACTCTTATCCCCTTATCTATAGCTCCAAGAAAAACAGTTTCATAAGCTGGCAATTCTGTAAAAATCTTATTTCCCTTTACATAGGTAACTTTAGCATCTACTCTCTTTAAACCTTTTACTTCCGGAGTAAGATTACTTATAATTTCCTTAATAACAAATCGCCCTTTTGCTTTAGATGAAAAAGAGTAAACCATCTCTCCTTTTTTGGTTACAAACAGATCTCCGTTAAAAAGTCTTGCATAAAAACTAACCTTTCTATTCATCTGTCCTCCATTTTTCACAAAAGGAACTGAAACAGATGAAAGCATAGGTTTACTTCCATACACCTCCGAAGAAAATGTGAAAAGCAAAAACAGCAAAAGAATACTCTTTAAAAAGGTCTTTGGAAACATCCCTCCTCCCTTTGAAATGGATTTAGCACATCTCTAATATTAAATATATTATCATTTCCAAGTAGCTCAAGTAATAAAGAAAAAATGTTATTATCTTGCTAACCTAAGATTGCAAGGAGTAATAGTGAAAGAAAGCTTTAAACGGATTGTTGTAAAAGTTGGAAGTCAACTATTAGCTGGAGAAAATGGACTTAACAAAAATTTTATAGATAAAATAGCCTACGAATTATCTGCATTAAAATCACAAGGAAAAGAAGTTGTCCTCGTCAGCTCTGGCGCTGTCCTTGGAGGCATAAAACTTCTGAGCTTTAAAAGAAAACCTAAATCCATTCAGGAAAAACAGGCACTTTCAGCAATAGGGCAACCATATCTTATGACAGAATACACAAAAGCTTTCGCAAAGCACGGAGAAAAGATAGCCCAGATTCTTCTTACAGCCGAAGATTTAAGGTCAAAGGAGCGTTTTACTCACGCAAAAAACACATTCAACTCCCTTTTTAAGCTGAATGTGATTCCCATTGTAAATGAAAACGATACTGTCTCTGTTGAAGAAATAAAAATCGGAGACAACGACAACCTTGCCGCCCACGTATCTGTAGTTGTAGAAGCAGATCTGCTTATAATGCTAACAACAACTGACGGTATCTTTGACAAAGACCCTAACATATTTAAAGATGCAAAAAAGGTTGAAGTTGTAAGTGACATAAACCAACTTCAACTAACCTGCAATTTTGATGGAAAATCCTCCTTTGGAACAGGAGGAATGTGGACCAAAGTAGAAGCCGCATTTAAAGCCGCCAGAAAGGGAATTCCCGTAATAATCGCAAACGGAAAAGAGGAAGAAATTATTTTAAATATTCTCAATGAGAGAAATAAAGGAACCCTATTTTTGCCTAAAAAAGAACTCCGAGCTAAAAGTTACAGAATTCTATACATAGAAGAACCCAAAGGTTACATACTAATAGACAAAGGTGCGGAAGACGCCGTTTTGAACAAAGGAAAAAGCCTGTTACCAAAAGGAATTAAAGAAATAAGGGGAGAGTTCAAAAAAGGAGATACTGTAGCTGTTTTATCAGAAAACGGCAAAATATTATTAAAAGGAATAATCAGATGCAACAGCAACGATATAAATTCATTCAATAAGGAATGCATCCATCGGAACGATATGGTATTTATCGATTGAAGATAATTGGCATAATTGATAGAATGAGCTTTAATAATCTTTATCAAAAGGAAGAAATGAAGGAAAAAACTATGACTCTAACATACGAAGAAATAGGAAAAACACTGGAGAAATTCGTTCTTCCGATAGGCGGTTCTTTTAAGCTTTTCGACAAAAACATGCACCTACACTACGACACCAAACCTTCTCCACTATGTAAAATCCTTCTTACAAAAGCACCGGCTATCTGCAAAAATTTCATGGAAGAGATATTTTCCGAAACAAAAAAAACAAAAGAACCTTTCATCGAAAAATGTCCCGTAGGAAAACTGGTTTTTGCTATACCTATACACGAAAACAACCAGTTTCTCGGTGCTGCAATAGGCTCGGTCGGATTTGCAAGTTTTTCAAGAAGAAGGCGAAGAACCCTAATAGAAATCTCAAAAGAAGCAAATATCCCGGAAGAAAAACTGTTAAAAGTTGCAGAAAACGAATTTCTAAGCAGGAAATACTTTACAACCACCCATAAAAAT
Source organism: Desulfurobacterium sp. (assembly GCA_026988135.1). GTDB lineage: Bacteria > Aquificota > Aquificia > Desulfurobacteriales > Desulfurobacteriaceae > Desulfurobacterium_A. The sequence continues at coordinate 16,867 of JALSLT010000014.1, read as the reverse complement.
ATATTTTTCCGAGAAATAAGAAATAGAGAAAATTTAATCAATATACTAAACAGATTTGCAAGAACACTTAAAATAAAAGCTCAACTTAAAAAAATCAAAACCGAATGCAAATACACTTATGAGCTGGCCGATGCCGTTGAATATATGATCGCCGGTAACTTTTCGAAAAATAGTGAAACTGAAGGAATAACGGAAGAAAAACTTATAAAGCAGCTTGTAGAAATTGCCAAGGAAACCTGTAGGGAGCTTCTTGATATAGCTATGTCAGAATCGATAAGATGGAAAGCTTATCACGACAACTTGACAGGCGTTTACAACAGATATGTTCTTGACGAAGAGATATCAAAGATAGAAGAACTTAAAATCGCTCCTGTCGCATTTATTTTAATTGATATGGATAATCTAAAAAAGATAAACGACAAGTACGGACACAAGGCAGGAGATAAAGCTATCTATGCAGTAGCCCAATCAATAAAGGAAGCTGTTAGAAGAAACGATATAGTTGTCAGACTTGGCGGAGATGAATTTATTATAGTTCTCCCCGGATTCTCAGAAAAAAAAGTCATGGAAATTATCTATAGAATTGAAAGAAATATTAAAGAAGTAAAAAAAATCCATAATCTTCCTTTCAATTTAACTGTTTCCATGGGTTATGAAATTATTCAAAAACCTGAAAAAGCAAAAGACGCTATTATTAAAGCTGACAAAAAAATGTACTCTTGCAAAAAGTGTAAAAAAGATAAAAATTAAACTTCACGAATCTTCAACTTTTCTATCCGCTTTCTCCCGATATCCTTAATCTCTATCTCCAGATTATGAAATTTCAACTTCTCCCCTTTTTTAGGGAACCTACCGAGAGTTTTAAGAATAAAACCGGAAACCGTTACATAATCTCCGTCAGATGGAAAAGATGTTTTAAGAAACCGATTTAACTCCGGTATCTCAATATCTCCCTCTACAATAATAGAGTTATCCGGCAACTTCTTAACCTTTGAGTCAAAATTTCCGAATTCATCATCTATCCTGCCGACAATTTCCTCCAAAATATCCTCTATGGTAACAATACCAAGAGTAGAACCAAACTCATCAACAACAACGGCCATCTGAGTTTTAGCTTTTTTAAACTCTTTCATCGCATCAAGAAGGCTCATATATTCCGGTAAAATAAGTATAGACCTCATAAATCTCTTTACCGAAGCGTATTCATCCGATACATCCAGAAGATCCGTTATAAGTACATAACCTATAATATCATCAAAACGCTCTTTATAAACCGGTAACTTTGAAAAACCGGTTTTATTAAAAAGTTTAAGAGTATCTTTAACCCGTGAATTGTAATTAACGGCAACAACATTAACAAGAGGAACATATATATCACCGAGAGTTTTTTCCTTTAATTTCAACACATTTTTAAGAATTTTTCTTTCGGTTTTTTCAAAAGTCGAACGGGAAACACTTTCCACAAGAAGTTCAAGCTCCTCTTTGGTTACAAAAGGATTCTTAGTTGACGAATTTCCCGCAAGATCCGTCAAAAGCTTTGCAATAAAAGTTATCAGAAACCCCAAAGGCCTAAAAATTCTATGAAAAAAATAGAGAGGAAAAACTATTTTAAAAGCCACAGTATTAGCATATTTTTGAAAAAGACTCTTCGGAATCAGCTCCCCGAAAGTTATAGTCAAAGGAGTTAACGAAATAACCGTAAAAAGCTCCGGATAATCTCTTACAAACGGATATATATCTGTATAGTATGACACTATAAAGGATGTAAAAAGAGTAGCAGCCATTACCGTAGAAACATTAGTCCCTATAAGCGTTGTTGCCAATATTTTTTCCGGCTCCTTTAGAAGTTCGTTAAGAAGAACAGCCGCCTTATCTCCCTTTTTCAACCTCTTTTTCAATTCAACTTTACCAACTGAAATTATGGCAATCTCACTTCCGGAAAAAAACGCCTCCGTTACCACACAAAACACTATCGCAAATATATAAAAAACGTTCACAACCGCTCCACCACCAGAGATTTAATTCTGTTACCCTCCATCTTCTCAACTTTTATCTTTAACCCAAGCCAATCTATCTCATCCCCCTCCTTCGGAATTTTGTCAAGAATCCTCATAACAAGTCCCCCCACAGTATCCACATCCTTTTCCTCTTCCGTTTCCTCATCAACCCCAAAAAATTCTTTAAAATCATCTATACTAACACTCGGGTCAACTCTAAACCTATCTTTCCCTATCTTCTCAAAATCTCTATCAACAACCTGCCTCTCATCAGGTATCTCTCCAATAAGAGAAGAAAGAATATCATCTAACGTCACTATCCCAACGGTATTTCCATACTCATCAACAACAACAGCAAGATGCTTTTTGTTTCTTTGCATCTCCTCAAGAAGAATATCTATCTCCTTAAACTCGGGAATAAAAAAAGGTTCCTCAAGAAATTCAGATATATATTTGTCAAAATCCTCCTGTTTTAATTGCAAAGGAATTATCTTCCTTGTAAAAAGAATCCCTTTTACATCATCGAGATTATCTCCATAAACCGGAATACGAGAAAACCTCTTTTCTTTTATCTTTTCCAGAGCATCCCTCACCCTCATATCGGCAGAAAGAGAAAAAATCTCATGTTTTGGAACCATTATTTCTTTAACATCACTATCATCAAGATCAAGAGTCCTATTTATAAGCTCTTTCTCCTCAGTAGCTATCACTCCTTCTTTTGCTCCTTCTTCAACTAAAATCATAAACTCCTCATCGGAAACAACACTCTGCTCACTGAAAAGCTCTATTCCGAAAGGTTTTAAAACAAGCGAAACAAAACCGAGAAGAACCGCCCTTATAGGCTTCAAAAAGAACGCTATAACCTTGATAAATTTAACAATAAAGAAAGCATACTTCTCATTATACTTAACAGCGAAAGTTTTCGGCGTCACTTCTCCAAAAACAAGAAGAACAATAACAGTAAAAGGAACAGAATAAACGGCACCCTTTTCGCCGAAAAGATCTATAAAAAGAAGAGCGGCGGTAGAGGAGATGGCAATATTCACCATCTCATTACCTATCAGAATAGTCGCAATCAATTCAGCTGGATCTTTAAGAAAACCGTAAATATCTTTGGCAATTCTATCTCCTGCAAGAGCAAGTCTTTCCATTCGAAGCTTATTAAGAGAAAAAAATGCCGTCTCGGAAGCAGAAAAAAGGGCGGAAAGCCCCACAAAAGAAATTAAAACAAACAATTCTACGAAAATAGCGCTACTACTGCCCGAGTCCATCTCTTATGCTTCCTCGTGATGTATCATCCTGTTAATTATAAAATTCTGAGCTGCGGTAATCAGATTATTTGTCAACCAATAAAGAACAAGTCCAGCCGGAAAATTAGCAAACATGAAAGTAAACACTATAGCCATAACGTAGAATATTTTCTGCTGCTCCGGATTTGCACTCGGGGTTAACTTTTGTTGGATAATCATGGAAATCCCCATAAGTATGGGAAGCATATAGGTGGGGTCAGGAGTTGCCAAATCTTTTATCCATAAAAAATTAACTCCTTTAAGTTCCACTGCATTAAGAAATATTTCATACAACCCGAAAAACACCGGAATTTGAAGAACCATAGGAAGACATCCGCCCATCGGATTTACACCCTGTTCTTTATAAAACTTCATCATCTCTTCGTTAAGCTTTTTCGAATCATTTGCATATTTCTTTTTTAACTCCTCCATCTTCGGAGCTATAACCTGCATCTTTTTCATAGATTCGTAACTTTTATGAGTCAACGGATGCATTATGATTTTGATAGCAAGAGTAAGCACTATAATAACAAGGCCGTAATTGGGAATAAATTTGTGAAGAAAAAGAAATACTTTTAGAAGAGGCTTGGCAAGAAAACCGAAAAAACCGAAATCTATCGCCTTATCCATTCCAAGCTTTTCAAGATGAGTCAACTCTTTAGGACCGAAGAAGGCCTTAAAAGAGGAAATTTTGTTTCTAACTATAGAAGCCCCGTTAACGGATGAAATATCCACGGAAAAAGAGCTGTTTTTTACTGCCATGAGGAAGTATTTATCCTCCTCTCCCGCCCATTTGGCTCTGTCAAAAGAAATATTTTTAACCTTCTTTACATCAATTCTTTCAACCTTACCATCCACAAGTTCAACAACAGGACCTATATGACCCATTCTTGAAGTATGAGCTTCGTTAACTTTTATATCAGGACCTATCAGAACGGAAAGGGATGTTCCATTAAGGGATTCTTTTACATCGACAACATAACTATCAGGGTAAAACGTCAACTGCTTAACAAACTCTCTACCATCGTTAAGTTCCCCTTTTAAAATCAAAGTTCCCGGTTTAGCCTCAATTTTAAGAACATCCGATGAAGGAGAAAGAGAAACGGAAAGCAATTGCTTCGTTACATTTTCATCATCCGCAATCGTTGTTAAAGGATAAATAGCCAATTTTTTAGCTTTTTTGGAAACAAGCTGGGCATTATATTTTTTAACATAGAAACTTCTGATATTTCCGTTAATAGTAGAAATATTAGCAGTGTAAAGAGGTGTTTCAATTTTCACCGTTTTTCCTTCCTTTTTTATGGAAGGAATAACCGAAGTCTCTTTAACCTTTTCAGCCTCAACAACCTGCGAAGTTTGATTTGCAACAGCAACTTTCTTTTCCTTATTGTTAAACCGACTAAAAATAGCAAACACAAGAAAAGTAACAGCTACCACCTGAACTATCAATAACAGCTTATTGTTTTTATTTCCCGAATCAGCCATTCTTTCACACTCCTAAATAATTTTTATGGATAATCTATACCACCCTTGGAAAAAGGATTGCATCTTAAAATTCGCCAGAAAGCTTTTAAAGAACCTTTAAAAACTCCATACTTCTTAACAGAAAGAATCGCATACTCGGAACAGGTCGGATAATAACGACAACTTTTCGGCAATACAGGAGATACAAATCTTCTGTAAAATCCAATAAAACCTATAAACATCTTTTTAAACATCCTTTAATCTTCCCTGTTTCAAAATTCCTGCTTTTTTCACAAGGAACATAAAGTCCTTTTCAACATCGGCATATTTTGCATCTTTTATTCTGCCCCTTGCAATAAAGACTATATCACAAGGAACAAGCTTATGTCTGTTAAGTCTAAACACTTCTCTCATCAATCTTTTCGCCCTATTTCTATCAACAGCCTTTTTTGAAATCTTCTTGGAAGCTATAAATCCGGCTCTCGGATTTCCCGACTCCTTTAAAATAAAATAAAGAGCCACGGTGGAAGCACCAAGGCCCTTACCTTTTTCAAAAACATCTTTAAAATCATAACTCTTCGTTATCTTATCACCTTTTTTAAAGGAGAAGCTTATCTTCTCTTCCACTCGTCACTTACCGTTAACTTCTTACGACCTTTTTTCCTTCTTCTTCTAAGAATCTCTCTTCCGGTTTTGCTTTTCATTCTCGCTCTAAAACCGTGAACTCTTTTTCCATGTATTCTACTTGGCTGATATGTTCTCTTCGTTGACAAAATACACCTCCGTTAACTCTATAAATTAAAAGCTACAATCGCAGATTTATAATTTGTAAAAGGAAATTATATGCAACCCTACCGGTTTGTCAAAAAAATCTCCAACATAGACCTATAAAACGAAAGCCTTTGTCTAAAAACCTAAAGAAACAAAAGAATTAAGAGCCGTTAGCATAGCAGAGTATTTTCGATAAAATGGAAACTAACAATCCGACAAATAAGCAGAAACTACTTGCTTCAAAAAAACAAAGAATTTCATTTCATAAATTTATCTCTCGAGACACCTTGACAAATCCCTGTTTTGAATGTAAATATTGCGTGCTTTCCCGCAAAAAAATTTTCAGGAGGTAAGAATGGAAACAGTAAAACTGCAAGCTACCCCAAGAAAGGGAACAGGCAAGGGGATAGCCAGAAAGCTACGCAGGGAAGGCCTTCTTCCAGCTGTCATATACGGCGGAGGAAGACCGGAGGCTACACCGATAGCCATAAAAACAAGCGACCTAAAAAGAATCAAACACATCTCGGGGCTTATCTACATTAACCTTGACGGTGAGGAGAGAGCTTGCATTTTGAAGGACGTTCAGTACAACTACCTTGGAGATGTTCCTCTTCATGTAGATTTTCACGAAGTAACATTCGGAGAAACCATCACAACAACCGTGGAAATCGAATTTATCGGGACACCCGTTGGTGTGAAAGAAGAAAACGGAGTTCTTGAAATCTTCCTCAGAGAAGTTGAAATCGAAACGTTGCCAAAATCAATTCCGGAAAAACTTGTTGTTGATATTTCAAAACTCCATGCAGGAGAAGTAATACACATAAAAGACATTCCTATTCCCGAAGAAGTTAAAATTCTCGGAGACTCTGAAACGGCAGTTGTTGTAGTTTCGGAGCAGGAAGAAGCATCTGTCACAGAAACAGAAGAATCGGAAGAGGCGACCGAAGAATGATAAAACTTGTGGTTGGACTTGGTAACCCGGGTAAAGAATACGCCGGCTCACGACACAACATAGGCTGGATGGTGCTTGACAAAGTAGCAGAAAATTCCGGTACACTATTTTCCAGAGAGAAATTCAAAGGAATAATCACACAGGTCCAATCACAGGAAAAAAATATCATTCTATTAAAACCTTTAACATTCATGAACAGAAGCGGCGAAAGTGTAGCTGAAGCAGCAAGGTTTTTTAAACTTAAACCTGAGGAAATCCTGGTAATATCCGATGATCTTGACATGCCTGTCGGAAAATTGAGAATTAGAAAAGAGGGGAAGCACGGCGGGCATAGAGGATTGATGTCCATAGAGGAGAAACTCGGATCAGATAAATTTCCTCGCTTAAAAATAGGAATAGGCAGACCGGAAAGAAAAGAGATGGTTGCAAACTACGTTTTACAACCTTTCTCTCAGGAACAAATAGCCTTGATAAAAGAAGCGATAGAAGAGGCAACAAAAGTTACAGAAGAGATTATCGAAGGACAACATATAGAAGTAAAAACCATTAGTCCTAAAGTCTAATCATAACGGAGGCAGAAATGAGAGAATACTATTATGAAACCGTTTACATAATGAGACCTACCCTTTCCGAAGAGGAAGCCGGAAAAGTGATGGAAAAAGTTAACGGTACCATAGAAAAACACAACGGAGAGATTCTCCATACGGAAAAATGGGGAAAAAGACAGCTTGCATACCCTATAAACGACTACCCTATGGGCTACTATATACTTCTTCACATCAAAACGGCCGAGAAAGATTTCATTAAAAATCTTGAAAACTTTTTCAGATTAAATGAGGATGTCATCAGATTCCTCTCTTTCAAAATAAAACCATCCGAAGTGAAGAAAGACAAGAAAGAGAAACCCAATTCAGAGGAAACCAATGGCTAACTTAAATAAAGTTTTTCTTGCCGGAAGACTTACAAGAGACCCTGAACTTCAACACACAAGTCAGGGAACACCTTTTACAAGATTCACAATAGCTGCAAACAGAAGCTATAAAGACAGAAATGGAAATTGGCAGGAAGAAACATCTTTTATTGATATTGTAGTATGGGGAGATGCTGCCGACAGAGCCGTAAGCAGATTTAACAAAGGAACGGAAATCCTTGTTGAAGGTCGCCTTAGACAATCGACATGGGAGACAGATTCCGGAGAAAAACGTTCAAAAATTGAAGTGGTTGCCGATAGAACTCAACTTCTTTCCCAACCCGGTGGAAAAGGAACAGCATCAGAAGACGTTGACGACATAGAATTTTAAGGAGGAAGTAAAATGGCTGAACAGAGAAGATTTATCAGAAGAAAAAAATATTGTAAGTTTTGTGCGCAAAAAATTGAAGACATAGATTATAAAAACGTTGAACTCTTGAAACCTTTCATAAGCGAAAGAGGAAGAATCATTCCAAGAAGAATTTCGGGAGTTTGTTCCAAACACCAAAGGCAACTTGCCAAAGCTGTTAAAAGAGCAAGACATCTCGCATTACTACCTTTTGTAAAAGTGGGCTAATGGCAAAAATTTTTAAAATCAGCGCTATAACATTTTTACTTTTAATAGTTGCAGGGTACACTCTCGGAGTGGAGTCCCTTGCTCCTTTTGGATGGGGGCTTTCTCTTTTCATACCTGCGACCATTTTCCTGTCTTGTAAAAATGAAGGTGTTTTAACTTCCCTTATTGGTGTAATTACAGGAGTTACTGCAGTTTCTTTGATTTCCGGAATCGAAAATGGAATAAGTATATCTGAAATGATTATCCCGGGATATGCAGTATTTTATCTATCAGAAAAAAACATCCGTGACGGAAGACTTGCACTCCTTCTAACACTTTACTTCTATCTGGTTAGCATAGGAGAGGATTTTTATTTCGGACCTCCGAAAGACCTTTCCTCGTTACAGATGATACTTCCGTTCAGATGGGGAATTTACTTTTTCTCATCGGCTTTCTTTGCGGTTATAGTCATAGGAAGCATAACCGTAATAGGAAAAGAGAAATTCATATTCAGGAAGATAAACTTTGGAGTCATACCTGTTGCTGTGTTTATATTAGGGGGAGCCCTATCTATCCTAAAATGGTTTCCACAGCTTCAGATTATAGGAGCAAATGTTACCATTGCAGCTGCAGGTTTTTTCCTTATTCAGGGATTTGCAATAGCAGTAAGCATTATAGACAAACTAAGCCCTATTTTACGACTAATAACATTTTTCGTCGCTGTAATTTTTCCCATTTTGGGACTTTTAATAATAACACTACTTGGATTGTTTGACTTCTGGTTTGACTTCAGGAAACTTAAAAAGGAGGTAGAAAAATGAAGGTAATACTTGTTAAAGATATGGAGAAGCTCGGAAATGTCGGAGATATAGTAGAAGTAAAAGACGGATACGGAAGAAACTTTTTGGTACCACAAGGAATTGCCCTTCCCGCTTCAAATTCAAACGTAAGAAAAGTAAGAAACGAAATTGAATCTCTCAAGAAAAAAGCGACAAAACAGCTTGATAAATTTGAAGAACTTGCAGAAAAACTTTCCTCCGTTAGACTTACCATAAAGCATGAAGCAGGAGAAGAGGGAAAACTTTTCGGTTCCGTTACAACTTCTCAGATAGAAAAAGCTCTCGAAGAAGCAGGTTTTAAAGAAATAGAGAAAAAACAGATAATCCTTGAAAAACCTATCAGAGAAACAGGAACTTACGACGTAAAGATTCACCTTTTCCAAAGCATAGAAGCCACTATAACAGTTGATATTGTACCACTTAAAAAATAACAGCAAGGAAGGGACTGCTCGTCAGTCCCTTCCTTTCCCATCAAACTTACAATCAGAATATAACGGGCATCCTTTACATAAAGGCTTTTTCCTGCAAAACTCCTTACATTGTCTTACTATCAAAGCATGAAACTCCTTTAAAAGCTCCGTTTCTTTAGGGAAAACTTCTTCCACTTTTAAACGTAAAAAATCATAATCGACTTTTTCGCTATCTATAAATCCTAAACGAAAAAACAACCTTTTTGTATAAGCATCAACAACAAAAATCGGCTTGTTAAAAGCATAAAGAATCATGGAATCCGCCGTTTCCTTCCCTATTCCTCTCAGAGAAAGAAGCTTATCCCTTAAGGCATCAACAGAAAGTGCAGAAAGAGAATTAAAACCTCCGACACCAATAATAAACTTTGATAACAGTTTAAGCCTATCAGCTTTCTGATTATAGAAACCGGCCGGCTTCAGAGCTGTTTTAAGAATTTCCATATCATATGAGTTTATCTTTTCAGGAGATAAATAATCCAACTCTTTCAGATTAAAAATAGCTTTTTCCACATTATTCCACGCAGTATTTTGAGTTAAAATCGCCCCTATACAAACCTCAAACCAATTATCTGCAGGCCACCAATGTTGATACCCAAAACGGTTTAACAGTAATTCAAATAACTCCAAAAGCATTATACCTCCCTATAAACATCCAAAAAAATCAACCTGTAAATTTGCTAATTGGTAAATTTTGTCCTAAATTTATAGAGAGCGGTTAAGAGCTGTCTGTGTTCATCGCATTCATATTCCGTGTGAAGAGCGGGTATTCCTACCCGCTCCTTTTTATTTGACCTAATCTAAATTTAGGAGAACATTATGAAAGAGGAACAAATATCCCAAATTATAGAAAAAGTAAAAGAACTTTTAACTCCCATTCTTGAAGAAGGGAACTTTGAGCTTATTGACATAGAGTTTGCAAGAGAGCCTATAGGTTGGGTTTTAAGAATCTATACCGACAGGCAAACCGGAGGAATAACAATTTCAGACTGCCAATGGATAAGTGAGCGTATCGGAACTGTCCTCGATGTCGAAGACATTATTCATCACCCTTACAATCTTGAAGTATCTTCACCGGGACTTGATAGACCGCTAAAAACAGCTAAAGACTTTGAAAAATATATAGGAAAAATTACAAAAATAAAAACTGTAGAACCTATCGATAGTCAAAGAAATTTCAAAGGAGAAATTGTTTCAGCAACCGAAAACAGTGTAATGATACATGACGTATCAAAAAACACTAAAGTAGCAATCCCATTTGAAAAGATAAAAACTGCGAAGTTAGACATCGATTGCCTTTTCAACAAGTAAATAAGGAGGAAACGAAATGGAAAGTTTAGGGAAAACAATCGAAATGTTATGCAAAGAGAAAGGAATATCAAAAGAGGACGTTATAGAAGCTGTTAAAACCGGAATCATAAATGCAGCAAAAAAAGCGGGATACAGAGGAAACCTTGTAGTTAAAATAGATGAAGACAGAAAAGACTTTGGTATATTTCAAGAAAAAGAAATCGTTGAAAATGTAGAAAACACAGATTACCAAATAACTCCAAAAAATGCCGAAACAATAACAGACGAAAAGAAGAAAATCGGAGAAAAAGTTTTGGTAGATATAAAGGCTGCAGAACTAGGAAGAATCGCAGCAAAAGCAGCCGCACAAGTTATTCACGAAAAGATAACCGAAGCCGAAAGAAAAGCTCTGTTTGATTATTACAAAGATAAAACAGGAGACATAATATCCGGAACTGTTAAGCAGATACTTAGAAATAGCGACCTCGTTATCGACCTTGGTAGAGTTATCGGCATTCTACCTAAAGAGGAACAGATACCGAGAGAAAAATACAACTTGGGAAACAGGATTAGGGCATATATTTATGATATCGTTTTCGATTACAAACAATATAAAAAGAAAGGTAAAAGTCGAATAGGTGACTATTCTCCGCCTTACGTAATTCTCTCAAGAACTCATCCGAAATTTCTCAAAAAACTTATGGAGATAGAAATTCCGGAAGTAGCGGAAGAGCTTGTAGAGATAAAGTCTGTTGCAAGAGAACCAGGAATAAGAGCAAAGGTGGCTGTTGACACCAAAGAAGAACATATAGACCCTGCCGGTGCATGTATAGGCGTTAAAGGCAGTAGAATTATGCCAATAAGAAGAGAACTATCAGGAGAGAAAATAGAAATCATAAGATGGACGGAAGACATTGCGGAACTTGTAGCAAGAGCATTATCTCCGGCAAAAGTCCTTCGTACCGAAAGTTACGAAGATGAGGACGGGGAACTACGTGTAGAAGTTGTCGTTCCCGACGATCAGCTCTCTCTTGCTATTGGAAAGCACGGAGTTAATGCAAGACTTGCCTCAAAACTTGCAGGTCAGATAGTAGGTATAGACATAATAAAAGAATCTGACTTTAAAAAAATACAGGAATTGGAATCGATGGATGCCACAGAATAAAGTGATAGAAAGAACCTGTGCAGGATGCGGAAAAAAAGGAAAGAAAGAAGACTTTATAAGATTTGTTATTTTTAACGACAAACCCCTTCTCGATATAAAAGGCACATTGCCGGGAAGGGGCTTTAATGTTTGTCCAAATGCAAAATGCATAAAACGTTTAATAAAAAAACATTTTAAGGGAAAAATTAACCCCGATTTCATATTGGAAAAAACGGAAAAACAGCTAAAGAAACAAGCACTCTCCCTAATCTCTATAGCCCATAAATCTCACAAAACCGTTTTAGGCCAAGACAACATCATAAAACTGACCGGAAAAGGAACACTAATCCTTGCAAAAGACCTAAGCGAAAGAACAAAAAGAAATCTGAAAAACAGAGCAGACACCACTTTCAACAATATCTTCTCCAAAAATGAGATAGGAAGTGCCGTAAAAAAGGAAAGCTCTATCGGCGTTCTCCATATAAAATCGTCGGGAATAGAAAAAAAGATTGGAACAATCCTTAAAAAACTCCAAAGCTTAATCCAAATATCTTGAATAACGGAGAAGCCATGAAAGAAAGAGATGTCCTGGCATTTGGTTCTATCGTTATAGATAATTTACTTATAGTAAACAAATTTCCTGCTCTTAATGAAACTATACCCGTTCAAAAGTACAGATATACTTATGGAGGAGCAGGTGCAAACGTTGCCGTTGCAATAGCGCGCCTTGGTGGTAAAAGTGGTATATTCGCCGTATCCGGATACGATTTCAAAAAAACAAGTTATGAAAAATGCTTAACGGAACAGAATGTGGATATAAGAGGTGCTCTCCACACAAAAGAATTCCCTTTATCAAGAAGTTTTATAGTTAGTAAAGAAAACAGTGAAAACCAGATACTATACTACTACGAAAAGAAAAAGAGAGTTGTCCAGCTTTTATACGAAAATAGAAACCTTGCGGAAAAGATTTCCAAAGACTACAAAGTATTACACTTCTCTACGGGACACTTTGAGTTTTACAAAAGTTTCTTAGAAAAGCATAAGACAAAGCATCTTATAAGTTTTGACCCCGGTCAGGAAACGTTCTCATATCCTCATAGGGTTATAAAACTTCTAAAGCAATGTCATATTCTTTTCATGAACAATCACGAGGCAAAAAGAATAAAAGAGATTTTAAAACTCAAAAGTATAAGAAAAATAAAAGGACCTAAGCTAATATGTATTTCTCTTGGGGCAGAAGGCTCCATTATTCTATTTAAAAACACTCTTCACAGAATTCCGGCCGTAAAACCTTCAAAGGTTGCAGACCCAACGGGAGCGGGAGACTCCCATAGAGCAGGCTTTCTTTTAGCCCTCCTAAAAGGTTATGGAATAAAAACAGCCGGAGAAATAGCATCAACGGTAGCATCTTTTACAATAGAAGCAGAAGGAGCTCAAACCAGCCTACCCACATGGGAAAAAGTAATAAAAAGATACGAACACTTTTTTAAAGAAAAATTTCCTACTGCTAAGAAAACCTGGAAAGAAACGGAAAAAGAACTTTTATGATGAAATAGAATTTGCCTCTTTATACCAAAAAGAAGCTTTCGGACTATCTCCCATCTCTTCATATACTTTAGCAATAGTTTCTTTCAAAGCCTTTTCCTCGTCAGGACTAAAAGAATACTCCTTAAGAGCATCAATCAGAATTTTCAAGGCTTCATTACTATCACCAATTACAGAATACGCAGAAGCGATAAGTGAAAGTGCCCTGAATCTAACTTCCGGATATTCAAGACATTCCCGAGCAAGGGAAATAGCTTTATCATAATTCCCAAGCCCCAACATAGCTTCAGCCATCGATATTTTATGAAGGAAACTGTCAAATTTATCTCCAACTTCACCTATCTCATCTCGAGAAATAGAAACTTCAGATTTCTCCGGAACATTCAATAAATCTTCATCAGAAAGCTCATCTTCAACAACAGAAAAAATGGAAGCTAAAATATCATTAGAAGACGGAATATCCGAAGGGGAAGATTTTTCAATATCATAATCAGCAGCCTCCGGACATATTGAAAACAATTTCCCTTTTATCTTTTCTGCAATTGACACATCTATTTTGTATAAATTTTCAATATTTCCAAAAGCCTGCTCTATCTCACCGACCTCAATATCTCTTAAAGAAAGAATTACCCATTTTAGCTTGGAATCTTTTAAAGAAAGAATCACCTGGTCAATATCATCCGTTAAATTATTAACAACAAACTCTTTAACGGCATTGTGAAGAAAATCTATATCGGAAATATTATTCAAAATCAATCCTTTTAATATTTTTTTTCTTCTAACAGAATCTCCGATTCTCGTAACGGTTTCTATTATTTTCCCATCAATAATATCGTTTTGCTTAATTTTCCTCGCTCGCAAATAACAATCTAACGCTTCATCATATTTTTTTACAGAAACAAACATTCCCCCCGCTACCATAAGATTCTTGTAAACTTCTTCCGAAAATCCCGCTTTATCAAGAATTTCAGCATAAACCTCATAAAAAACGGGGTGGGAATACTTATCCAAAAAATATTCTATCTGTTCCCTAATTTTCGATATGTCCTTACCCTCTTTTTGAAGACGATTAAAGAAAGATATAAGGACATTGAAAGCTTCAAAATGAAGTTTCTTTTTCATGTAAGCATTTGAAAGCAACTTTACCGCTTTAAAATTAGAAGCGTCATAAGCCAAAACTTTTTTAAGAAAAGCAATTGATGAAGAATAATAACCGTTTTTAAGTTTATTCTCTGCATAATCAACAAGCAACTCTACAGCTTCTTTCTTATTTCCAAGTTTTATTAAAGCATCCACATAATGGTTAATTATTGAAGTAGGGATATTCCCTTTTTCGAGAAGTTCCCTCCCATAAGAAACTACTTTTAAATAGTTTCTCTCCTTCACAGCTTCTTGAAAAAACTCTTCCGTTGTTTTTTTCCTAAAAAAATTTGAGAAAACCACATAGCCTCCAGCAAATTTAAACGTTAAAAGCACTTCATAACATTATTATACAACACCGAAGACTGTGTTTAAAATCAAGAAAACATCTTTTCAAGGAAAAAAGCTAATGCTTTTTCCGCAGAAGCACCATTTTCAACAAGTTTCTTTGCCATATTCTCGTACTTTTCCGAAATATCGGTTGAAGAAATTTCACGAATAAGGTCATTAACCGTATAACCTTTAAATTTCTCTTTTTTCACCCTTGAAAGTGCTTTTATTTTATACATTCTTCCTTTTTCTCTATCCGAAACAAGACTTATAGCAACTCCTTCCCTTCCTGCTCTTCCCGTTCTTCCTATTCTGTGAACATAAATCTCCGGATTTTCAGGAAGTTCATAATTAATAACCATACCTACATCCTTAACATCTATCCCTCTGGCTGCAACATCAGTGGCAACAAGAACTTTAACCCTTCCTTTCCTAAAAGCATTCATTACCGTTTCCCGCTGTCTTTGAGTAAGATTCCCATGAATCGCTCTTGCCTCTATACCCTTATGCTGAAGACTCCTTTCAAGATCAGCGGCATCTTTACGTGTCTTAACAAAAACTATAGTCGTTTCCCCTTTTTTCTCCTTAAGCAACTTCGTAAGAGCACTTAATTTATCACCACTTTTAACAAAAAGAATTTTCTGATTCACTTTAGGAGTAATCAGAGATTTTCCCACTTTTATGGTTTTATAATCTGTTTTTAAGTAACGGGAAATAAGCCTTTTAATTTCCGGAGGAAGTGTAGCGGAAAAGAGCATTGTTTGCCTGTCAACCGGAGTTTTCTTAAGTATATACTCAATATCATCTATAAATCCCATATCAAGCATTTGGTCCGCTTCATCGAGAACAACAAACCTAACCTCAGAGAGATTAAGAACACCTCTATCTATCAAATCCTTAACTCTACCGGGAGTACCTACCACTACATTACATCTACCACTTTTAATGGTTGAAATCTGCTTTCCTATGGAAACACCACCATAGATAGGATATATACCTAATTTCCTATTTTTAGCAATCGAAGAAAGCTCTTCCGAAACTTGAAGGGCAAGCTCCCTTGTCGGAGCTAAAATAAGAGCCTTAACCCCTTTTACATTTTTCAATCTTTCAATAATAGGGATACCAAAAGCCGCTGTTTTTCCCGTTCCCGTTTGTGCTTGTCCGACAATATCATGACCTTCAAGAACTATTGGAATAGCTTCTTTCTGAATAGGTGTCGGATCCTTAAATCCCCTTCCCTCTAAAGAATTTTGAATATCTTTACTTAAATCTTTGAATGAAAAATCCATAATGCCTCTCCTAAATTTTTAAGTTTTCGCTTAAAATTTACGTAAATTTCAGCGCTTTTTCAATGTTATTTACCAAGATCTGTTAAAAATAAAAATTGCCACGATAATGCCGCCGTTTCAGACATCACCGTGGCAACTCGATTACTTTCCAGATATTCATTATTTGTTATTCTTTTTCAACATCAACCGCTTTCAAACCCTTATCCGTCTCAGTGATGTTAAAAGATACCCTTTCACCTTCCTCAAGTGTTTTAAAACCATCTCCGGCTACACCTGTGTAATGAACAAAAACATCCTGCCCGTTGTCGGCCGTAATAAAGCCGTATCCTTTTTTAGAATCAAACCATTTTACTGTACCTGTAAGCTTCTCCATACGTCTAACCTCTCCTAAAATATGGTGTTGAAATAAAAAAGCCCTAAAGGCAGAAACGGCATACCTTTAGGGCTTTAACACTTTTACTATTAATGCAAACCAACATCATCTTTCACAGACTTCACATTTACAGTTTCAAGGTTTATTATAACCTTACAAGCTCCAAAGAACCACGCTCCGCAAACTGCCTTCAATGAGATTTTATAACCTTATAAGAAAAAGTCAAGCACTTAACAGAAGAATCTTGCAAATTCCTATTGAATTTTTCAGGTTAAATGTTAAATTTTTGAAGTCAAATAAGGGGAAACAAACGACTCTATATATGGAGGAAGCGAAAATGGCCAAGGAAAAATTTGAAAGGACCAAGCCACACAAGAACGTGGGAACGATAGGTCACGTTGACCACGGAAAGACGACATTAACAGCTGCAATTACACACTGCCTTTCACAA
>JALSLT010000013.1 GCA_026988135.1 Desulfurobacterium sp. | reverse complement strand
CGTTGACACAAAGGGCGGAAAAGTTTATATTTCCTTCTACACGGTTGCCGAGGTAGCTCAGTCGGTAGAGCAGAGGACTGAAAATCCTCGTGTCGGCGGTTCGATTCCGCCCCTCGGCACCATTTTTATTTTCCCTCCTTAAAAATCAATTAATTTAAACCTGTCCACCTGCCCGGGTGGCGGAATAGGCAGACGCACGGGACTTAAAATCCCGGGGCCGCAAGGCCGTGCGGGTTCGATTCCCGCCCCGGGCACCATAATGCGCTTCTATTAAGTTTCCCTTTATTTTATTTTTTGTTATAATAGGCAGGAAAATCAATTAGGGGGAGTGTTATAATGAGAAGAGAAGAGAAGAGATAGTAAATATTATTAAAACAAGATCTATTAAGAAAGTTTTTCTTTTATTTTCTGGTGGCAAAGATGCTTCAGTAATGGCAGATGTAGTCTATAGTGTTATGGATTTTCTTCCTTCAAACGTAGAAGTCTCTACTTTAACAGTTAAATTTCCAAAAATGATATATGACCCGGATAATATAAATGAAAGAAGGAGAATAGAGGAAGTTTTGTCTTTCTGGAAAAATAAGGGTTTTTCTCATTTGTGGTTAGAATCAGAAGAGTTTAATGATTCTTTATTTGAACAATATCCTTTGACTCCGTGTGTGGCTTGCGAAATTGTTAAATCTAAAGCTTTGTTTAGTTTTATGAATTCATGCGAGGATACGGCTTTTTTAATCTCACATACGCTTGATGATGTTTTTGGCTATTTAATAGAAAGTCTTTTTCTTATCATACCTTATGAAAGGTGGGATATTTTAGAAAAAGAAAATTATCCTTTATTCGAAAGAGTTGCACAGTTGCAGAAAAGAGTTTATAAGTATTTTGCTTATAAACCATGGAGGAGAAAAAACGTATTTGTATATAAACCGATTTTAGATTTTTCAGAGTCTGAAATTATTAAAATTATAAAAAACAAGAAGTTTCCTTTGATAGAAGAAAGTTGCCCTTTAAAAGCCGGGAGTCAATTTGTAATGTTTAAACGTTTTATTCATAGAGCTATAGATTGGTTAAGAAAGAGATATGCCGATGATAAGTTGATGTTTGAGAACTATGAATCTGTTATTGAATTTTTCAGGAAGAAAAATTTATTGATTCCAAAGCATATTATAGAAAACATGGAAATTAGGAGTGGCATATGAAACCGGCTGTACTTTTTTGGTCTAAAACAGGAAATACAAGAAAATTTGCAGATATTATAAGTGATTTATTATTGGAATTTAAAATAAAAGATTTTTTGGTTGCAGAAATTAGAGAAGATTTTACTTTCAACCCTTTGGATTATGATGTTGTTTTTCTTGGCTCTCCGGTTTATAGGTTTTTACCACCAAGAGAAGTAGTCTCTTTCGTTGATTTTAATATGGATAAGTTTAAAGTTTTCGTTCTCTTAGATCTCCTAAAGTGCCTTTTAAATTCGGTGTTACGTTTTGTACCTATTCCGGCATTCATACCGGAATAAAAGAAGCGATACCAGCTTTGAAATATTTGTCTCAATTCCTTGAACATTTTGGATTTTTAGTTGTGGATGAGATAGCCTTACTTTCAAAATTCAGTAATTGGCAGGAGGCAAATATCAAAGGCAAGTGTGGAGATATAAGAGATATGCCTGATAATAGGATTATCAGGAATTTTTATAATGATATCAAAGATTGGCTTATTTATTTTAAGGAGGTTTTAAGATGGAAGTCTTGTTAGGATTAGAAAAATATATTCCAGTTTCCGTATGTGTTCCGTTAATTAAAACAGCGGATGATTTGATGTTTTTGTTAGAAAAAAGAAGTTCTAATGTGAAACATTCAAGAGAAATTTCTTTTCCGGGAGGATTTATAGAAAAAGGAGAATCACCTGAAGAAGCTGCCAGGAGGGAATTAAAGGAAGAGATATTAATTTCTTCAGGAAAAATAGAAAAATTTTTTAAATTGGGGATTTTAATTTCTCCACTTGGATATTTAATACATGTTTTTATTTCTATTCTTAACATAGACAGGAATGAATTGAGTGTTTTTAATGAAAGAGAGATTGATAAACTTATTCTCATACCAATGAAAGAGATTATGGTGATGAAACCCGAAATGTATCATGTAAAGTTAAAAATTTTCCCTTATGATGAACTGGAAAATGGTAAGAAAAAATGGTTGTTACCTGTTGAAAATTTAAAATTAGGTAGCAGGTATTTAAAACCCTGGGGAGGAAAATCTTACAGAGTTATAGTATATAACTATAAGGATGAAGTAATCTGGGGGATTACTGGAGAGATTATTTATGAGATTGCTAAAATGTCTAAAGCAGGATATTTAAAATTTTTAAATTAAAAAATGTTTATAGCAAAACTAATAAAGTATTTTGGCATAGCGAATTAATTCGCCTAAATTGCTTATTAAATGTAAATTATCTGCTCTTGTGAAGGTGGATATCTTTTTATCTTTTCATACCCACCGCCTGTGATGTGAATCAGGATTTTTTCAGAAGGAGATATATCACTGTTTTCTATTGCTTTTAAAACGCTTGCAAGTGTTACCCCTGCTGAAAAGTCTATCTCTTCTTCAAGGAACGATTCAAAGGCAGTTTTAGCTTTTAAAAGTTCATCGTTTGTTATCCCGTAGATTTTCCCGTGTGTTTCTTTAATTAGATTTGAAAGAAGTTCTATGTTGGTTCTTGCATTGCTTAAAACTTTTGCAAGGATTTTTTCTGCAAGCTCTGGAGGGGGCGGATTTTCTCCTTTAATGGCAGAAAGAACAGGGGCGTAAGGTAGATTCTGGGAAAGATAGAGCTTTGGCGGTTTTCTGTTCAGGTATTTTGCGGTTTTATATATGCTCAAGGGCCCTACACCGCCGGATACAGCCTGAAAATAAATATCAAAGGATGGCAGCCTTCTGAATAGTCTATATAAACCTTTTATTCTCCAGTCGTTATTTAAGCCGCCTTCATGTTCATACCTTTCAGGGTTTCTTTTTACAAGTTCTTTTGAAAAGTCTATTGCGTCGTTGTATTCACCTTTAACTGCGTATATCGTTACAGTTTTGGATGGTTTTACAGGAATTTTTAAATTTTCAAGAGCGTATTCGGGCAGAACGATGGTTAGAGGTCTTTTAAGGACGGATGCTTTATAAAAGAAAGCTCTTGCAACGTTTCCTGCAGATACTACAACAAGTTCTTTGTTCTTTCTGAAGAAAAGGGTTAATCCTGTTATGTAATCCTTAAAGGAGCCTGTGGGACATTTTGCTTTAAACTTTTCAAAATATCCTGAAAGAAGAATTGTTATGTTTTTTCTTCCAAAAAAATCTTCAATAAATGGATGGTTTTTCAGAAGGGAGGAGAAAAGAATGGGTTGAGTAATCATAAATTGCCTCCAGATTAGCAGGAAAGGTTTTCACATATCTTTTCTGTCTTTTCAATCAGAGATGGACACAGGGATGTTTTTCTGATTTTACAACCGCCGCATATCTCTTTATATTTACAGCCCACGCATTCTTTAAAATAGCTGCGGTCTGCATATATTTTTGCCATTTCGCTGGTGAAAATTTCTTTAAGTGTTGATTTTTGAAGGTTCCCTATAGATTTTTGTATAAGAGGACACGGATATACAGAGCCGTCACTTGTTACATAGACGAAATCTTTTACAGCTCTACATCCGGGAAATACTTTATAGTAATATGGAGGAACGAAGGAACCTTTTTCTTCCATCTTTTTTAAAACTGCCCAGTAGTGTGGAACGGTAGTTGTACATAAGGCAAGGTCTTTGTATTTACACTGAAGTTCATAAATTGTTCTTAGGGATTCTGCTATTTCATCTATTTCCATCTCTGCATGGGGGAGTTCTTTTTCTCCTCTTCCCATCTCAATATAGTGGAAGATTATAAGTATATCGGCACCCAACTTATGGCTTAATTCAACAATGTACGGAAGGTCTTTGTAGTTGTATTTTGACAGGCAGGTTGTGATTCTAAGAGGGATATCGTGTTTTTTAACAAGCTCTGCTCCTTTCACTGTCAGGTCAAAATTTCCCTTACCCCTTAAAAAGTCGTGGTTTTCTCTTTTTCCGTCTATTGCTACTATTATGTCGTTAACTCCGTAATCTTTAAACTTTTTTACAAGTTCATCTGTAAGATATGTGCCGTTTGTTGGGAGAGAAACGTAAAATTCAAGCTCTTTTGCATACTTAAATATATCCCAGAATTCAGGGTGCATTGGGGCTTCACCGCCTGTTAAAGTCACCTTTTTACCAGAAGCAAACAGTTCATATTTTGACAGGTCAAGTTCCTTGTACTGTTTTAAAATACCCTTCCAGAAAGAGGCTGGAAGGGCGTTTTTGTCAACATTTGTAATGTAATGGCAATATTTACATTTAAGGTTACAAGCTTTTGTTATGGAAAGTTTAAGGTCATACATTTACTGCTCCTTGATGTTTTTTATAGGGC
>JALSLT010000012.1 GCA_026988135.1 Desulfurobacterium sp. | reverse complement strand
AGTAATAAAAAGAGCGAAAGAAATTTTAGCCGCTCTTGAAAACAATTCGGAAAAAAAAGAATTCTCTCCTCCTCTTTTAACTCTAAAAGAGAAAAAGAAAGAAGAATATCACGAATTTCAAAAATTATCCGAGAAAAAAAGAGAAATAATCAATGAACTTGAAGCTATAGATATTTCGACAACTACCCCCCTTGATGCTCTCATGATACTTGCAAGACTTAAAAAGATGATATCAAAAAAGGTTTAAATAGATGAAATTCAAAGTGGAAGAAAAACATAACAAAAAACGCCTTGACCAATTTCTTTCCATAATAGCGGAAATATCAAGAAATCAGGCAAAACTTTTAATAGAAGATGGAGAGGTAAGCATAAATAAAGAAATCGTTACAAAACCTTCCATCAAAGTTAAAACCGGAGAAATTATAGCCTTTGAAATACCTGAACCTGTTCCACTTGAAACAAAACCGGAAAACATTCCCATAGAGATAATTTACGAAGATAAAGATGTAATTATCGTAAATAAACCCGCCGGAATGGTAGTTCATCCGGCACCGGGACACTATACCGGAACACTCGTAAATGCTATTCTTTATCACTGTAAAGACCTTCAAGGAATAAACGGCACTTTAAGACCCGGAATTGTACACCGTATAGATAAGGACACCGCAGGACTACTTGTTGTCGCCAAAAATGATAATACCCAGAACTTTTTAATAGAACAGTTCAAAAATAGAACCGTAGGAAGACTTTACAGAGCTTTCATATCGGGAATACCAAAAAAGGAAAAAGAGAGAATCGTCCTCCCTATAGGCAGGGATCGCTTCAATAGAAAAAAAATTTCACCTAACACCACTTCCCCAAAGGAAGCAATAACAAACTATAAAGTAATTAAAAAATATGAAGAACTTAATTTTACCGACATAAAATGCAAACTGGAAACCGGAAGAACTCATCAAATAAGGGTCCATATGTCCAGTATGACTCATCCTCTCCTTGGAGACGAAACCTACGGGTTCAAACTTTCAAAAATAAAAGATGAGAAACTTCGGAAAATCATAAAAAAGATAAACATGCACGCCCTATGTGCTTACTACCTTTCGTTCAAACACCCTTCAAAAGAAAAAATAGTGGAATTCGAAATTAACCTTCCTAACGAAATGAAAAAAGTTTTAGACTACGCCAATAAAAAAAAATAAGGTAAAATTCAAAACAAGGTAAGTCTCATATTGGAACAGGAGAAAGATGCAGGAAGGCAAAATAGTTTTTTTAAGCTGTTTCGAAGAAGAAAAAATAGCAAATTATTTAAAATGCTTTGACGGAAAATTTGTTATTGGTATGACTGTAACGGAAGGAACAGAAAATGGAAATCTCTCGGAGAAAGCTTCCACCTCCATTCCTCTTAAAAATACCGAATATATAGTTGCGGAAATTTCAGGATTTTCAGAAGAGGAAATAGCAAATACAGCAAAATGTCTAAAAAACTTTAAACCAAAAATAATTTTAACTTTCATCAGCGACAATTCCGGATACACGGAAAGTTTCCTTGAAAAATTTAACTCCATATATCCCAAGGCACCTCTTGTAGGAGGACTTGCATCCAAACCGGAAAACGAAAAGAGGACTTTTGTTTTTTCAAAGGAAAAAATAATCTCCTCAGGAATAGTATTCTTGGCATTAAAAGGCAATATAGAAGTCTTCACAAACTATGCTTTCGGTTGGGGTCATTTCGCAAAAAGATTTAAAATAACAAGATGCTTTAAAAATCGCATATATGAAATCGAAAACAGACCTGTAAAAGAATTTTTTGTCCACTATTTGGGAAAAGAATCAATAAACAACCTTGAAGCCGTAACGGTCAGTTTTCCACTCATGGTCAAAAGAAACGGGAAACTCGTCGCAAGAGCATGTATCGGAATAGGAGATGACGATTCCATGATTTTCTCGGGAGACTTTTACGAAAACGAATATGCTTGTTTTGGCATAGGAAGTGAGAGAAAAATAATATCTGAAGGAAGAAGACTATGGTG
Organism: Desulfurobacterium sp.; assembly: GCA_026988135.1. Taxonomy (GTDB): domain Bacteria; phylum Aquificota; class Aquificia; order Desulfurobacteriales; family Desulfurobacteriaceae; genus Desulfurobacterium_A. The sequence continues at coordinate 23,258 of JALSLT010000012.1, read as the reverse complement.
GGAATTGACCAACTTTTCACCTGACAAAATCATCTTATTCCCTTGTATCGCGAGAAAAGCATTTCTCGGTAGAAATTTTTTCACAGAAACAAATCTATTTTTAAATCTGGCCGAAGGAACCAGCGGGCTAACATTCGGAGAAATCTTCCCCGTAAACGGAAAACCTATCCTTTTGAATCAAACATCAACAGTAATAGGTCTTAAATTCCCTCATAAAAAGGAAAAAACAAATATTAGAGAAAAACCCTTTCACAAATTCTATCCACTAAAACAGAAGGAGAACAGCAACTTTCACTCAATTATAGTAGAAATGCTTGTGCATCTTGCTAATACGGTTATGAAAGAGTTGGAAGAAAAAAACAGAGAGATAAAAATTCTTGCCGAGACGGATAGTCTGACACGAACATACAACAGAAGAAAAGTGTTTGAAAAACTTGAAGAAGAAATGATAAGAAGTGAAAGATACGGAAACCACCTATCGGTAATAATCTTTGATATAGACCTGTTCAAATCCGTAAACGACACCTACGGACACCTTGTAGGAGACAAAATACTCTACGAAATAGCAAAAATTGTAAAACAAAACATAAGAAAGCCTGACATCTTCGGGAGATACGGGGGAGAAGAATTTATTATCATACTTCCGGAAACGAACTCTAAAGGCGCAACCGGATTAGCTGAAAAAATAAGAAAAATTATAGAAAAACATGACTTTGGAATAGACAGAAAAGTAACTATCTCCTTAGGAGTTACATCTTACAAATACGGTGATACCGTTGATAGTCTAATATCCCGTGCCGATAAAGCCTTATATAAAGCAAAAGAGGCAGGACGGAATAAAGTATTCTACGAAAAATAATGCTTTTTAAAAGCCTTATGTTAAAATAGCTTTCCATAACATAAAACAGAACCTTTCCAAAGCCGGAGGAACCAAAAAAAATGGAACAGATTATTCCTATTCCGATAGAAGAAGAAATGAAACAATCCTACCTTGATTATGCTATGAGCGTAATTGTAGGTAGAGCTTTACCCGATGTTAGAGACGGATTAAAACCGGTACATAGAAGAATCCTCTTTTCAATGTATCAGTTAAATCTATATCCGGATAAACCTTACAAAAAAAGTGCAAGAATAGTCGGGGAATGTCTTGGTAAATTCCATCCCCACGGAGACAGCGCCGTTTACGATGCACTTGTAAGAATGGCTCAGGATTTCTCTATGAGATACACTCTTATAGACGGCCAGGGAAACTTCGGCTCTATTGACGGAGACTCTGCTGCCGCAATGAGATATACGGAAGCAAGGCTATCAAAAATCTCTATGGAACTTCTCAAAGACATAGAAAAAGATACTGTTGATTTTAGACCGAACTTTGATGAAAGCTTAAGTGAACCAGAAGTTTTACCTGCAAGATTTCCCAATCTATTGGTCAACGGAAGTGCCGGAATAGCGGTCGGTATGGCAACAAACATTCCTCCCCATAACCTAACTGAAATTTGCCAAGCCATTAAATACCTTGTAGATAATGAAAACGCAACCGTTGACGAACTCCTCCAATTTGTGAAAGGCCCCGATTTTCCTACGGGAGCAGAAATCATAAATCCGGAAGTAATCCCCAACATATATAAAACGGGAAGAGGAAGCGTTACCCTCAGAGCAAAACATAACATAGAAGAACTTAAAAAAAGAACAGCCATAATTATAACGGAGCTTCCATATCAGGTTAACAAAGCATCCTTGATAAAACATATTGCCGAACTTGTAAAAGAGAAAAAAATAGAAGGCATAGCAGACATAAGGGATGAATCGGATAGAGAAGGAATAAGAATAGTTATAGAGCTTAAAAGAGACGCTACTCCCGAAGTTATATTAAACAAACTTTACAAATTCACTCCGATTCAAACAAATTTCAACTTTAACACAATAGCTCTTGTCAACGGACAACCGAAACTGCTAAATCTCAAAATTTACTTGAAGGAATTTATTACTTTTAGAAAAGAAGTTATTCTCAGAAGAACCGCCTTCGAACTTAGGAAAGCAGAAGCTCGCCTCCATATCCTTGAAGGATTACGAAAAGCCCTGGAAAATATAGATAGAATAATAAAAATAGTAAAAAATGCAGAAAGTCCGGAAATAGCAAAAACTGTTCTTAGACAAGAATTTCAACTTTCCGAAAAACAAGCAAAAGCTATCCTTGACATGAAGTTACAAAGACTAACAGGCCTTGAAAGAGGAAAAATAGAAGAGGAGTACGAAAAACTTAAAAAAGAGATAGAATATTACCGCTTCATTATAGAATCCGACGCTGAACAGAGAAGACTAATAAAAGAAGATATGGACCAGATAATAGAACTTTATGGTGATGAAAGAAAAACAGAAATAGTCTCAAAAGAATCTCAAATAGATATAGAATCTATGATAGAAGATGAAGAAGTAGTTATATTTCTCACACATAAAGGGTTCGTCAAAAGAGTCTCCGCAAGTGCATACAAAACCCAAGGCAGAAGCGGAACAGGAACAAAAGGGATAAAAACTCGAGACGACGACTTCGTAAAAGAGATAATCACAGCCTCCTCCCTTGACTATCTTCTTATATTTACAAACCGAGGAAAAGTGTACTGGCTAAAAGCTTACGAAATACCGAAATCGGAAAGAGCAACCAGAGGACAATCCATAAGAGGACTACTCCAAGGACTTTCGGGAAGTGAAAACGTATCAAAAATTATTCCTGTAAAAGATTTCAATCAAAATTTCGACCTATTCTTCGTCACTACAAAAGGATATGTAAAAAGAACTGCTTCAAAAGATTTTTCCCATCCACGCTCCACCGGAATTACAGCAATAAACATGGAACCGGACGACAAACTAATCTATATAGGACCTGTATCGGAAAAAGATAATGTTATGCTCATTTCTCGTAAAGGAAGATCAATAAGATTTTCCGTCCAGGATGTCCGTCAAATGGGAAGAACTGCACGAGGAGTTAGAGGAATTCTACTTGATAAAAATGATGACCAAGTAGTCGCAGCCACTATAATCCATCCTGATGATAGATATCTTCTAATTGTCACAGAAAAGGGATTCGGTAAAAGAGTATCAATACCGGAATTTCCTATACAAAGAAGAGGTGGAAAAGGTGTAATAGCAGCAAGACTTAACGAAAAAACCGGCAAAATAGCTGATGCAATAACCCTTAAAGATGATGAAAACATAGTAATTGTTTCAAAAAAAGGTAAAGTTATAAAAATAGACGCAGGACAGGTAAGTGTAATTGGCAGAATTACACGCGGTGTTAGAGTTCAAAGATTATCAAACGATGATATCGTAGTAGCCGTTTCTAAAGTTAAAGAGGAGGAAACGGAAGATGCTTGATATAAAAATAATCAGGAAAGAAGCAGAAAAAATAAAAGAAAAACTTTCACGAAGAAACAAAGAACTATCAAAGAATATAGACAAGCTCATTGAAATTGACAAAAAACGCAGAGAAATAGTTACGGAACTTGAATCCCTTAAATCACTTAGAAATAAACTTTCCAAAGAGATAGGAAAGCTTTTTAAAGAGAAACTGACAGAAGATGCCAACAGAAAAAAAGAGAAAGTCGAATCGATATCAAAAAAAATAAAAGAATTGGAAGAAACAGCGGAAGATATCAACCCGACTTTCAGACAGCTTCTCCTGAAAATACCTAACATTCCCCACGAAACGGTCCCTGAAGGCAAAGATGAAAACGATAATATCCCTTTAAAATACTGGGGAGAGAAACCTAAATTCGACTTTGAACCCATTCCTCATTGGGAAATAGCGGAAAAACTTAAAATTCTTGACTTTGAAAGAGCAGGCAAACTTTCAGGTTCAAGGTTTGTAATATATAAAAACTGGGGGGCAAAATTAGAACGAGCCCTTATAAACTTCATGATCAATCTTCATACCGAAAATCACGGATACGAAGAAATTATTCCCCCATTTCTGGTAAACTCACAAACTCTAAAAGGAACAGGGCAACTTCCTAAATTCGAAGACGATCTTTACAAAATAGATAACGAAGATTTATGGTTAATTCCGACAGCAGAAGTCCCCCTTACAAACATACACGCCGAAGAAATCCTTTCGGAAAAGGAACTTCCCAAATATTACACGGCATATACTCCATGCTTTAGGAAAGAGGCAGGTTCCCACGGAAGAGACGTAAGAGGAATAATGAGACTCCATCAGTTTAACAAAGTAGAACTTGTAAAGATAGTCCACCCGGACAACTCATATAATGAACTTGAAAATCTTAGAAAAGAAGCGGAAAAAGTACTACAACTCCTAAACCTTCACTACCGTATAGTTGAACTTTGCACCGGAGACTTAGGATTTTCCGCCTCAAAAACCTATGACATTGAAGTATGGACACCTTCACAGAACAGATACAGAGAAATATCTTCCTGTAGCAACTGCGAAGATTTTCAGGCAAGAAGAGCAATGATAAAGTTCCGTGGAAAATCTGGAAAAACGGAATTTGTCCACACCCTAAACGGCTCAGGACTTGCCATTGGAAGAACCGTAATCGCAATACTTGAACAGTACCAACAAAAAGACGGTTCTGTAATCATCCCTGAAGTTTTGAGAGATTATATCAAAGCGGATATCATAACCGCATAGGGGATGAATCTATCCCCTATGCTTTATAAAGACCAACAATTTCAGCAGTAGTAATAACGTGCCCATCAATAGCTTCAATAAGCTCTTTCTTTGTTATCCCGGGCTCAAGGCCTGTCGATTCAATATCAAGAGCCAGAAGAATAAAAAAGTACCTATGGACAGAACCTTCAGGAGGACATGGCCCGTTATATCCTATATTACCGAAATCATTCAACCCCTGTTTTATTCCATACTCAATATAAGTTGCAGGTGGAACATCTTCGGGCAAACCCTCAAAATCTCCCGGAATATCGTATATCAGCCAATGACAAAATGTGCTTTCCAAAACATCAGGATCCTCAACTATAACAACAAAACTTTTCACTTCCTTAGAAGTATTTAAAAATAGCAGACAAGGAGAAACATCATCTCCCCCACAAGTATATTTTTCAGGAATAAACTCTCCGTTTCCAAAAGCAGAACTTAACAGTTCCATACCCCCCCCTTTAAAAAATTTCAAACTACGAAATCGATTTTCCTATCACATTCGGGACACCTGTTTTTCTTAAATTTAATATCAATATTGTACCCTAAACGCTCCACAAGCAATGTTCCGCAGTAAGGACAAAAAGTAGATTCCCTCTCCGTATCAGAAACATTTCCCACATAAACATAATACAGATAATCTTTGCAAACTTTATAAGCCATATTAAGAACCTCAACATCCGTAGGCATAAAGCTTCTAAGCTTATAGGAGGGAAAAAATCTTGAAAGATGAAAAGGTGTATCCTTCCCTAAATTTTTAGCTACCCATACGGCAAATTTCTCAAAATATTCCGGAGTAAAATCATCATATTTCGGAACAACTAATTTAGTAAGCTCAAGATGCTTTCCGGCTTTTTTTATCTCCTCACATACCTGCCATACATTGGGATTATTTAACAGAGAAAACTCAGCATAATATTTTTTAGTCATACCTTTAAGGTCAACATTGAAAGCATCTATAAAAGGCAAAAGCTCCCTTAAAGCCTGCAAATTTATATTACCGTTTGTAACCATTACATTTATGAGACCTGCTTCTTTGATTAAAGAAGCGGTATCTTTAACATATTCAAACCAAATTATCGGATCGTTATAAGTATATGCAATTCCTATGGAATCATATTTACCTGCATACTTCACTGCCATTCTCGGAGGAAAGAACTCCCTTCTGGTTTCCCTCCTTGCTATCTGCCAATTTTGACAGGAACGACAATCAAGATTACAACCGTTTGTACCTATCGAAAAGACTACAGAACCCGGATAAAAGTGGTAGAGAGGTTTCTTCTCAATAGGGTCGTATCCCCCTGAAGTTATTTCACCATAAACAGTAGAAACAAGCCTACCCCCTTCGTTCTTCCTAACAAGACAAAACCCCTTACGACCATCAGGTATTACACATTGCCGAGGGCATAAAACACATCTGACCTTCCCGTTTTCAACAGGCTCCCAATACGCTGCAACTGCCCTTGCCATACTCTCCCTCTTATATAAAACACCCATTTATTATAAATATAGCACAAAACATGCAACTATGATAAAAAAAAAGCGGAGGGGTACCCCTCCGCTCTCAATTATTTAAAATACTATAACCTTTAAACTGGCAAATCAAACTCTCGTAAAACATCATTAAGAGATGTCTTTTTATCTGTTGACTCTTTCCTCTTTCCTATAATCAATGCACATGGAAGTCCATACTCGCCCGCAGGAAATTTCTTAATTCTCGTCCCGGGAATAACAACACTTCTTGCAGGAATCCTACCTTTATATTCTACAGGCTGCTCTCCGGTAACATCTATTATTTTGGTAGAAGCGGTAATAACCACACCGGCACCTAAAACAGCCTCTTCCTCAATTACCGAGCCCTCAACAATTATACATCTTGAACCTATAAAACAGTTATCCTCAACTATAACAGGTCTTGCTCCCGGAGGTTCAAGAACACCGCCTATACCAACACCCCCGGAAAGATGAACATTTCTACCGATTTGAGCACAAGAACCGACAGTTGCCCAAGTATCTACCATCGTTCCACTACCAACATAAGCCCCTATATTCACATAAGAAGGCATCAATATAGCTCCCGGCTCTATAAATGAACCATACCTTGCCGTAGCTGGAGGGACTACTCTTACTCCTATTTTTTCCCAGCCACATTTTAACGGTATTTTGTCATAATACTCAAACGGACCGATTTCCATAACTTTCATTTCCGATATAGGAAAGAAAAGTAAAATGGCCTTCTTCACCCAATCGTTTACTTTCCATTTTCCAACCTCTTCTCTCTCTGCCACTCTAATCTTTCCCAAATCAATAAGAGCAATTACCTCTCTTATCGCTTCTCTCGTTTTTTCATCTTTTAAAAGCCCCCTGTTTTCCCATGCACTCTCAATTATCGTTCTTAACTCTTCCATATACACCTCCGAGTATTATTTGAAACCTTTCAAATTATTTGCAATAATCACTCCCGCCTGTTCTATATCAAGAACAAGCTTATCCAATTTTCTTTGCAATAAGTTATAAGCAACATAAGCAGGAACGGCAACCACCAAACCAAAAACAGTCGTAAGTAAAGCTTCAGCTATTCCGGCCGAAAGTTGCTGTGGATTTGCTATCCCTGCAGTACCGGCATCAATAACCCCAAATATCTTAACCATACCCAAAACTGTTCCTAAAAGTCCCAAAAGCGGAGCTACCGTCGCTATAGTAGCAAGAAGAGTCATCCCTCTTTCAAGCTCAGCTATCCTTTTTCTTGCAATAACTTCAAAAGCGTTTAAGAAATTAGCTCGCGAAACCTCCCCAATATTCCTAAAAGATTCAATGATAATTTCGGATAACAGAAATCGATTTCTCTTGCAAAACTCAATAAGATCTCCCACTTTGTCAGAAGAAAGAAGCACTACCATTGTCCTTAAGCCATCCTTAGAAACTATTTTTGCAGAACGAAACATTAAAATTTTCTCTATCACTATTGTAAAAACAACAACTGAAAGAAACAATAATACATACCCTATAAAACCACTTTTCGATATTATTGAAAAAGCGTTCATGAAAACTCCTCCAAGAAAAAAAATCAACTGGGGAAATTATAACACTATTGATGCAAACTTTTTAAAATCAGTCAGCTCTGTTGGAAGGTGGCAAAGGAGCAAACTCTATTTTCTTATTAGGCTTCGGTTTTAATATTTGGACTCTCTCGTTTAACCAATCCGTAACAATCACATTTCCCCTATTATCAACAGTTACATCAACTGGATAATTAAACCACCCCGGGGCCCAACCTCTACCGCCAAACTCATAAATAAAGTCACCTCCCAGGTTATAGGTCAAAACAGCATGCCTCATAGGATCCGTAACATAAATCTTTCCTGATTTCTCATCAACAGCAACCGACGAAGGTTGACTCATTTGACCAAAATTTGCCCCTTTTGTTCCGAACTTTTTTAAAAAATTCCCGTCTTTATCAAAAGCAAACACTTGACCGAAATCAAGAGCTACAAGATAAACATTTCCGAAAGAATCCACCGAAACATTGGAAATCACCGAATATGCTTTAACACCTTTTACTTCTGATTCGGAATAGAGATAGCCTCTAAATTTACCGTTTTTATTAAAAACAACTATATAAGGTTTACCCACTCCCGTAATATATATATCTTCATTTTTAGGATTAACAGCAATATGATTGGGAACAAACTCATTATCACCTTTAAATCCTTTAACCTTAAATTTCATAACAGGTATCAGTGCAGGAGACAAAACATACACGGAAGCCGTATTTGTTGAAACAAAGTAGTATTTGCCCTCATTATCAACGAAAACATCAACCGGATCCTTTACACCGTAACCTTCTCCTAATGAAAAAAAAGGAAAATAATCAGGAGTATAAAAAATAACTTTTGACTTCCCCGGCTCAATTATAAGAAGACGTTTAGTTTTACGATTGAAAAAAAGAGAGCCGGGATAGGCAAAAGCCCCCCCGGCTTCATCCGTCCGAATAATATCAATAACTTTAACTCCTACAACCTTCCCCTGCCGTGCCCCAAATGCAGAATAACAAAGAAAAAACAGTACAAAAAAGAATATATGCAAACTTATCCTTTTGTGGTGTGACATACCATACATCCACACTGATTCATAAGAGTCGCATTTGTAGTTGCACTATCTGCGTCACATGTTGAATAATCCCATCTTAAAATATCGTAATAAGGCGAACCGTGAGCCCTATGACAAGAGATACAGGTAACAATCGCATCATCTCCTGTCCAGCTAATCGTATCATCTGTTAAAAGGGTGTAGTTATCGGTTCCAACAGGAGCAAACATACTATAAGAAGCCGAAGTTGGATTACCACCATTGTAATATTTGTACTCCACATCTGTATTACCATCTACTCCAATAGTAGCCGGACCTGCCTGAGAAAGATCAAAATCAGTTGGGTGCCTTAACCATGGAGTACCTATCGGAGAATCAATAACTGCCGGGTCTCTTGCAACTTCGGCACCACTGTGGAAGATTCCGTGACATTCAGCACACAAATATGAAATCGTTCTCTTATCCGCAGTTGTAGGATCCTCACTTGTTCTATGAACAGCATAGTAAACATTATGGTTTACACCGTTAGCATCAGCTTGATTTGCAAACTCATAGTAGTTGTGCTCATATCCGGCAATACCCGAAAGGAACCTGTAACTGTTCCCTATCGTCCCTGTTCCCGGAACATATCCGAACATATTGGAGTGGTGAGCACCGTTTACACCTGCAAAACTATCATTAGTTGCAGCATTATGCCTTCCGTGACAGCCGTAAACACCTGCACATGTTAACTGCTGAGTCCATGTTGTCTCACCGTTTGCTACTTTAGAACCGTCTATCGCATCTGTAAAATGGGTAGCATTGGCATCCCATCCCGGAGGAGTCAAACCGGTATTTGAGTCAGACGGCATGCCAAGATCAAGAACATTATGAGCGAACCTCTGATCCTGAGTTCTTCCCCAATAGAAACTACCACCAGCCAACGCTCTATTTTCTCCCCAAGTAGCAGAAGCATAAGTCCCAGTAGTATAAGCATCACCGGTCGAAGGATAAGTCGGCGCAGTAGTGGAATCAACATAGGGCCAAACATGATCCCCGGAATAAAGCATACCTGCCAAAGGAGCCATTCCAGATGTATGACAGTATTGACAATCGCCACGGAGAAGGTTTCTAATAGGGGTAGTACCATTGTTAAAAGTCATCGGAACGACATTGGTTGACCCTTGAGTCCCCGTAGTATAAGTAGCATTGTTATCCCACGGATAATTCCCGTGCTGAGAGTTGTGCATTGTATGACAGTTTACACAAGGACCAACAACGGCAGACGCATTCTGAATTAACATAAAACCTGGGAGAACCGCCATCAAAGTCCCGAACAGCAACTTCTTTCTCATCTCCACACCTCCTAAAGTATCACTTACACTCCTTAAAACAACAAATACTATTGGTGGTATACTATCAAAAAAAAAACAAAAAAACAAAACTTTTTATAAAAATTTATTAAATTCCGTAAAATAACCTTCCTTCTTTTAATAAATATATATCATCAGCGATAGATTCCACAACTCCCGGCGAATGAGAGATAAAAAGAAAGCTGATTTTTAGATTTTCTTGAATATTTAAAAACAAGTTTACTATCTGAGATTGCACGGACACATCAAGAGCAGACGTAGGTTCATCGGCAATAATGACTTCCGGTCTCATAATAATAGCTCTTGCTATTGCCACTCTTTGTCTTTGCCCTCCAGAAATTTGATGAGGATACAAGTCCTTCAAATTTTCGGAAAGCCCGACAAAACAGAGTGTTTCGTTCAATTTTTCATCAATTTCACTCTTAGAAAAAGAAAAATTTAATCTTAAACCTTCGGATATTATCTCTTTAACTGTCATTTTGGAATTCAATGATCCGTAAGGATTTTGAAATACCGTTTGAACAGAAATACGATAACTCCTATACTCCCGTTTACTTAATTCCCTAATATTTCTATTTTTATAAAGAATTCTCCCACTATCCGGCTTCTCTAAATCAAGAAGAATCTTCCCAAGCGTTGATTTACCCGAACCGCTTTCTCCCATCAAGGCAACGGTTTTACCTCTTTCTATTTTTAAAGAGACACCTTTAAGAATCTCTTTTTTCTCAGTAATTTTCCCAAAGAAATTTTTCCTAAACGGAAAACTTTTCCATATATCCACACATTCAAGAACAACCATCAGTAGGAATGCTCCTTGTCGGGAAATATACCTTTTTTAACTTCCTCAACATACGAACTTATAGCTTCTTTCATCTCCTTCCCAAGTTCACCGTATCTTTTTGCAAATTTAGGCTTGAACTTATCAAACATACCAAGAAGGTCATGAAAAACAAGAACTTGCCCATCACATTCAGGTCCGGCTCCTATACCTATCGTAGGGATAGAAACAACCCCTGTTATCTCTTTCGCAAGCTCGGCAGGGATTTTTTCAAGAACAACCGCAAAAGCTCCCGCTTCCTCAACAGCCTTTGCATCTTCAATTAGCCTTTTTTTCTCATCCGCTTTTCCTCTCAACCTATATCCACCGTAAACATTTACGCTTTGAGGTTGCAACCCTATGTGACCACAAACAGGAATTCCGGCAGCCACAAGAGTTTTAATTGTTTCTTTCTGTTCTACCCCGCCTTCTAATTTCACAGCATCACATCCGGTTTCCTTCAATGCCCTACCGGCATTTAAGACAGCATCCTTTAACCCTGTCTGGTAGGAAAGAAATGGCATATCAAAAATAACCATGGCTCTTTTTCTTCCCCTAACTGCCGCTTTTGTATGATGAATCATCTCATCCATTGTAACCGGAATCGTAGAATCATAACCTAAAACAACCATCCCAAGGGAATCTCCTACAAGTATTACATCAATACCAGCGCTATCCACTATAACAGCACTGGTGAAGTCATAAGCAGTTATCATAGAAATTTTCTCGCTACGAATTTTCATATCTTGAAGAGTTTTTGTAGTTACCTTCATAAAATTCCTCCCTTAATCCATTCTGTTTAATTTAAAATTATTAAAATCATACCCAATTTTTTCTTGAAAAAGAAAAATCTCGAATATAATATTGAATAATCTTCACTATCCAACGGAGGCAATAATGAACAGAATTCATATATTCGACACTACTTTAAGAGACGGAGAACAAACCCCGGGAGTTAATCTGACCGTTGATGAGAAAGTACAGATAGCAAAGCAACTTGAACGTCTTGGAGTTGACATAATAGAGGCCGGATTTGCGATAAGTTCTCCTGCGGATTTTGAAGCTATAAAGAGAGTAGCCAAAGAAGTCAAAGATTCAACTGTTTGTTCCCTTGCAAGAGCAGTCGAATCCGATATAAAAACTGCATGGGAAGCTCTAAAAGATGCCGAAAAACCAAGAATACACACGTTCATAGCCACTTCAGATATCCACTTAAAATATAAACTAAAAATGTCACGGAAAGAGGTGTTGGAAAGAGCTGTAAGAGCCGTAAAACTCGTAAAAGAGATTAGCAAAGGGAGAGCGGAAATAGAATTCTCACCCGAAGACGCCGTAAGGACAGAGCTTTCCTACCTTTACGAAGTCCTTGAAGCAGTAATAGAAGCTGGAGCAAACGTTGTTAACATACCTGATACGGTAGGTTATGCAATTCCAGATGAGTGGTACGACAGAATAGCAGCAATAAAAGAAAATGTTAAAAACATAGATAAGGCGATTATAAGCGTTCACTGCCACAACGACCTTGGTCTAGCCACAGCCAACTCCTTGATGGCTATAAAAGCAGGTGCCAGACAGGTTGAATGTACAATAAACGGCATAGGAGAAAGGGCTGGGAACGCTGCCATGGAAGAGATTGTTATGGCAATAAAGGTGAGGAGAGACCAGTTTCCGGTCTATACAGACATAAACACAACCCAGATATATAGAACCTCCCAGCTTGTAAGCAGATTAACGGGTATTATCATATCAAGAACAAAACCTATCGTAGGAGATAACGCCTTTGCCCATGAATCCGGAATACATCAACACGGAGTTCTTGCCAATAAAGAAACCTATGAAATTATGGAGCCTGAAGATATTGGACTTAAAGAATCGAAAATCGTTCTGGGAAAACATTCAGGAAGACATGCGTTTAAGAAAAAACTTGAAGAGATGGGAATTCAGCTTCCAGAGGAGCAACTTAATGAAGCATTTAAGAGTTTCAAAGAGCTTGCGTCTCGAAAAAAAGAGATATTTAATATCGATATAGAACTGATAGTAGAAGGACTTGATAAAAAAGAAAAAGATAAAAACTACAAGCTAATATACAATCAAGCTGTCAGCGGTGAAGGAATAATCCCATCCGCAACCGTAAAAATAGAAATACCTAACGGGGAAAAGTTGGGGCTTGCAGTGGGAAACGGACCGGTCGATGCCACATATAAAGCGATTAAAAATGCTCTAAATATAGGAGAGGAAATACAGCTTAAAGACTTTAAAATAAGAGCTCTAACATCCGGAACGGATGCACTTGCCGAAGTTTTTCTAACGGTAGAATTTGAAGGAATAAACGTAAGTGGTAGAGGAGTCGATTCCGATATAGTTAGAGCATCCGCTCTTGCCTTTCTTGAAGCACTTGATAGACTTGAAAATAGGAAGAAAAAGCATCACCATTGAAATATAAAGGCGAAGTACTTACCCCTTCGCCTTGTTACTTTCTGCCACTAAAATCTCATAACATTTCAAGAGAGACAGTCTAAAAAACTAAATAAGTAATCTTGAATCCGTGCCTCTTATTGTCCTTAAATTATCATTAATGAAAAAACTAAAGATACGAAAAACAGAAAAAAGCTGGCCAAGTGGAAAATTAAAAGATATCTCCCTGTCAGGTTACTAAATTTATTCTTAAAAAGTTTAAAAGCTATCAGGTTTGCTAAAGAACCTATAAGCGTCCCAAATCCACCTACATTAACACCTATTAAAAGACTTTTCCATAGATTCGTGAACTTTCCAAGAAGCAGTGCTGCCGGTACATTACTTATTATCTGGCTTATGAAAGCACTATAAATTAATGTTTTGTGTGTGTTTGACAGAGAGAACTTAAGAGCTGAGCTGATGTTTGAAGTAAATCCAAAAAACGCCAGAAATGTAAATAAGAGGAAATAATCAACTTTCTTCAAAATGGTTTTATCTTTAAAAATGACAAAAAGCAGTGGAATAACACTTGTCTCTATAGGAAAAATATGAAATATTACGCCTATAAACATTATGAAAAAGCTGCCGTAAATTGTAGCTTTTTTTCTGTTTAACCCTTTTTCACATTTTTTTTCTGTAATTTTTATCTCTTTTCTTCCCCATAATAGAGCCAGTCCAAGTATTAAAGTAGAGGAAAGCATGAAAAACGGAAAGGTTAGTTTTGTAAAGGTTGTAAAATCCAAATTATAATAGTAATAAATAAATATGTTTTGAGGATTTCCAAACGGTGTCAGCGCAGAGGCTCCATTTACAGATAGTGTTTCCAGTATAACAAGAAGCATTATCTTTTCCGGAGGGATAGAGAGAGAAAGGGTAAGTGGAACAACGGTAAACAGAGCTATATCGTTTGTTACAAACATTGAAAGTATTCCCGATAACAGTGTGAGTTTCAAGAAAGGGTTCCCTTTTTCAAAGTAGAATGCAATTTTTACGAAAAGGCCACTTTTTTCAAGTCCTTTTGCGATTATAAGAAAATTAAAAAGAATAATAAGTATTTTTAAATCACCTTTTGAAATTTCAGGCATTCTCTTAAAGGCAAGAGAAGATATAATCGTAGCCGTAACTGCTACAAAAAATAGCCACTCATCTCTAATAATTTCAAGGATTTTACCCATTTTCAATTTTTTCAAAGAACTTTTCGGAAAGGAGATTTAAATAATTTCTGTTCTCTATTTTCTCTATCCACTCGGATGAAACTGCATCTATACCGTTATAACATCCTGAAAGGGCACCGGTAAGAAAACCTACCGCGTCGGTATCTCCTCCAAACTCTCCATAAGAATTAACCGCTCTTAAAAGACTTTTTCTGAAATCTTTCCCCCACTTTAAAAATATATAAAGTGAAAGAGACAATGACTCAAGAACAAAACTCCCATTCCCAAATCTAAGAATCAATTCATCCATATCTTCCAAATCTTCTCTTAAAGCGGAAATCACTTGATTAAGATATTCTTTAACAATATCAACCTGAGAAAATGAAATTAAAAGCTCAATAAAATTTATCTTTCCATCTTCCGTTTCAAAAAAAATCCGCTCTCCGGCAATTGAAGATACTGCCACCGCCAAAACTCCCGCAGCATCTATTAAGACTTCATCTTTATACACCAGAGAAGCAAGATAGGTCCCTTCCTGATAGGCCTCGTCACTGTTATCCCATCTAAACAAACCGGAAGCAACAGACGGAATTATCCCATCCACTTCCACCCCTCTTACCCGAGCATCATTAAACTCTGCTCCACTCTTATAAGAAATAGCAGCATTCAGATGTCCTCCGGCAGGATACCTATGCTCTTTCTCATTATCCACCCATTCTATTAACTTATCTATAAAACAAACTTCATCAAGCTTCTTTTTCTCAACATACATCTCAAGAGCAAGCAGAAAAATCTGAGTTTCGTGAGAATACTGCCCCTTCTTCAAAAAGGAACATACAGATTCGACGGATGGTTCAACAAAACCGGTTACGGCACCTCCGTAACAACGCCTAACGGTTTCTCTATCCATTTCCTCAACAACCGTCCCAAGAGCATCCCCTATCGCTCCGCCAAAAATAGTCCCTTTTATTTTATCAATAAGCATCATCATTATCCTCCTGAAAAAGCCTAAAATCAAATAGAATTTAAAAGGTCACGCAAAATAAAAGAACTATGAAATTTAAACTCTTCCCTTTCATAAGGATAATCCCTTCTAAAATGGCCGCCTCTGCTTTCCTCTCTTCTCATAGCACTTATAGCAATAGCCAGTGATAAAACGGCACTATTTCTAACTTCAAACGAAGAAGAAGAAATAATCATTTGACGAAAAACATCTATCGCTTTTGTCAATCCGGAGCCATCTCTCATTATTCCAAGATATTTCCACATCACTTTTCTCAAATCATCAGAAGTAAAAACATCATTCCCTTTCTCATAAGGAAAACAAGGAATCTTTTTAAAGGAAACTTTTTTAAAATTAAGTGAAAGAATTCTCAAATCTCGATACATCCCGTAAGCCGTTCTCTCCCCAAAAACAAGACACTCGAGTAAAGAGTTACTCGCAAGCCTGTTAGCTCCGTGAACACCGGTACAGGAAGCTTCTCCTATGGCAAATAATCCCTTTATATTTGTCCTTCCGAACGTATCAACGGCTATTCCACCGAGATAGTAATGAGCGACAGGAGAGATAGGTACTAAATCCATTTTAGCATCAATCCCGACCTCATTCAGTTTTTGAGTTATTGTAGGAAACCTCTCATTTATATCTATTCCTTCCTTTTCAATAGGTCTGAAATCGAGAAAAATCTTCCCGCCGGTTATCTTTTTCTGATTTTCTATAGCTCTCGTAACAACATCCCTGGGAGCAAGTTCCCATAAAGGATGATAATCTCCCATAAATCGCCTTCCGTATGAATCAACTATTACGGCACCTTCCCCCCTTACAGACTCTGAAATCAAAAAACTTCTTCCCTCGTTAACAAACGCAGTAGGATGAAACTGCACAAATTCAAGATCTTTTAAAACAGCACCGTAGCGAAGGGCAATTGCTATCCCGTCTCCGGTAGAGGTTTCGGGATTGGTATGTTTTTCATAAAGTCCTGCCGCTCCGCCGGTTGCAATGGCAACGACAGGAGCGTAGATCGCAAAATTATTTCCATTATTTTCAAAAACAACACCATAACATCTTCCATTTTTAACTATCAGCTCTTTCACAAAAGCATGCTCGACAATATCACCTCTATAAGTGTCAAGCAATGATCTCTCAACCTCTTCACCTGTTTTGTCTTTATAGTAAACGATCCTCGGAACAGAGTGAGCTGCTTCTTTCGTAAACTTTAACAGACCAAGCTCATCCATCTCAAAGGTTGCACCCATTCTTATAAGATCTATAACTCTTTTAACTCCCTCCTCAACAAGAATAAGAGCCGTTTTTCTATCGACAAGACCCGCTCCGGCCTTTATCGTATCGTTATAATGACAAGAAGGAGAATCATTAACCGGAAGGGCAACTGCTATCCCGCCCTGCGCAAGTTTAGTAGAAGACGTATCGGCACTATCTTTTGTCAAAATACAAACATTTAACCCTACATGGGAAAGTTTTGTAGCACAAAAAAGTCCCGCAGCACCACTTCCGATAACAATAGCATCGTAAACCTTCGAATAATGTTTAATATCATCTTTATCTATCAATCTCATATAGAAACCTCTTAATTCACCCTTATAACAAACACCTTAGGATAAACAGTTTTAAGCTTATCTCTTAACTCCATAACTCTCACATAAGTTAACTCAGGTCCGACAACTACCCTAAAAAGACCAAAAGCCTGAATAATCTTTACATTCTCAACCTTTTGCTCAAATTCCTTTTTAAGTTTCTCGGCATTTTTAAACTCCTTAAAAGCGGCAAACTGCACATAAAAATCACCTTTCTTATAATCTACGGGAGTATAAAAACCGTCATCTTTCTTCCCGAGAGCAATTAACTTAACTTTTGCCGTCCCTTTAGCAACAACTCCCAACTCTTTAGCTGCAGAAAAAGAAAGATCAATAACTCTACCAGGAACAAAAGGTCCTCTATCATTTATCTTAACAATAACGCTTTTTCCGGTTTCAAGATTCTTAACCCTCACATAAGTCCCAAGAGGCAACGACTTGTGAGCTGCCGTCATTTCATACATATTGTAAGTTTCTCCGCTGGCAGTCTTCTTCCCGTGAAAATTGGGACCATACCAGGATGCTATCCCCACTTCTTCAAACCCGTAACTATGTTTCAAAACACAGTACTGTTTTCCCCATACCTTGTAGGTTTTTTTACATCCTATAGCACTTTTAGTATTTTCTTTCTTTTCAGAAATATTTTTTACCTTAGGTTTCTTTTTCAAAACACGAGGTTTTTCCCTAACAGTATAAGCATTAGGACCTACAAGAGACACACATCCTGATAACATCAAAGACAACATAAAAAAGAAAACCGCTCTTTTCATACGCACTCCTTCGGTTTAAAATTGCACCGGCAATCATTGTAATATAATTTTACAACCCTATACAAACAACGGAGGAATAATGAAAATAGCTCTCACAAGTGACCACGGAGGGTACAAACTAAAAGAAACCATAAAAAACTTACTAAAAGAGTTGAAAATTGAATTTATAGACTTTGGAACCGATTCAGAAAAGTCGGTGGACTACCCTGATTTTGCTCTAAAAGCTGCGGAAAGTATAATGAACGGCGAAACAGATAGGGGAATATTTATCTGCGGCACCGGAATAGGAATATCAATAGCAGCAAATAAAGTCCCCGGAATCAGAGCAGCTCTCTGTTACAACATTTTCGCCGCGGAAATGTCAAGAAGACACAACAATGCAAACGTTCTCGCCTTAGGTGGTAGAGTAACAGGAGATGAACTTGCAAAAGCGATAGTCAAAACATGGATTGAAACAACTTTTGACGGAGAAAGACATGAAAAGAGAATAAACAAAATTTCAGAGATTGAAAAAAAATTTAAAAAATAACTCTTTGGAGGATATAAATGAGAGGAAAAGTAAGAGAATTCGACCCGGAAGTTTTCGAAGCTTTAAAGTGTGAATTCAAGCGTCAAAATGAACACCTTGAACTAATAGCTTCTGAAAATTTCACAAGTGAAGCGGTAATGGAAGCTCAAGGCTCCGTTTTAACAAACAAGTACGCTGAAGGACTCCCCGGCAAAAGGTACTACGGTGGCTGCGAATGCGTTGATATCGTAGAAAACCTTGCAATCGAAAGATGCAAAAAACTTTTCAATGCAGAACATATAAACGTTCAACCCCACTCAGGCTCACAGGCAAACCAAGCTGTTTACCTTGCAATGCTAAAACCGGGAGATACAATACTATCGATGAACCTTTCTCACGGTGGACACCTTTCCCACGGTTCTCCGGTAAACATGACAGGAAAATACTACAACGTCGTTCAGTATGGCGTCAAAAAAGACACGGAAACTATAGACTTTGACCAGGTTGCAGAACTTGCAAAAGAACACAAACCAAAACTTATAATATGTGGAGCGTCCGCTTATCCGAGAATAATAGACTTTGCTAAATTCAGAGAGATAGCCGATGAGGTCGGCGCTTACCTGATGGCAGATGTTGCTCATATCGCCGGTCTAATAGTTACGGGACTTCATCCGTCACCTACCGAACCTTGCCACTTTGTTACCACAACAACCCACAAAACACTAAGAGGCCCCCGTGGCGGTGTAACAATGTGTAAAGCAGAATTTGCAAAAGAAATAGACAAATCTGTATTCCCAGGACTTCAGGGTGGCCCATTAATGCACGTAATAGCCGCAAAAGCTGTTGCATTCAAAGAAGCGATGACTCCGGAGTTTAAAGAATCCCAAAAACAGGTTATCATAAACGCAAAAGCTATGGCAGAAGAGCTACAAAAAGAAGGATTCAGAATTGTTTCCGGTGGAACGGATAACCACCTCCTACTTGTTGATCTTACCGATAAAAATATAACCGGAAAAGAAGCAGAAGCTGCTCTTGGAAAAGCTAACATAACCGTCAATAAAAACACAATTCCATTTGACACAAGAAGCCCATTTGTTACAAGCGGTATAAGAGTAGGAACTCCCGCAGTAACGACAAGGGGAATTAAAGAGCAGGAAGCAAGGGAAATTGCCAAACTAATCGCAACCGTACTTAAAAACATTGACGATAATTCAGTAATCGAAAAAGTAAAAGCTGAAGTTATCGAAATGTGTGGAAAACATCCTCTATATCCTGAAATGGCACCACTTTATAGATAACAGCAAGGGGGCTTGAGCCCCCTATCTTTTACAAATTAAACATCTTGCTTACGGATTCTCCAAAATGAATACGCCTTATTGCCTCTGAAAGCATACCTGCAATAGAAAGAATCCTAACACCTTCAAACTTTTCTTTTAATGGAATAGTATCGGTTACGACCACTTCTTTAAGAACACTTTCCTTTACAGCATTAGAAAGCCTCTCAATAGCAGGACCGGAAAACACGGGATGGGTACATGTCGCGTAAACCTCAACAGCTCCTCTCTCCTTTATAGCCTTTGCAGCATTGACTATTGTTCCGGCAGTATCAATAATATCATCAATTATTATCGCCTTTCTCCCATCAACATCTCCGATTATATTCATAATCTCTGCAACATTCGGTCTTGGCCTTCTCTTGTCAATAATAGCTATCGGAGCGTTAAACGTTTTAGCGAAATTCCTTGCTCTTGCAACACCGCCTATATCGGGAGAAACAATAACCGTATCCTCCTCTCCAAAACCTTGCCTCAAAAAATATTCCGAAAGAACAGGCCTTGCCTGAAGATGGTCAACAGGAAGATCAAAAAAACCCTCAACCTGTTTTGCGTGCAAATCCGCAACCACTATATGATTTACCCCTGAAACAGTAATAATATCCGCAAGAAGTCTCGCAGATATAGGATCTCTCGGATTAAGCTTTCTATCCTGCCTTCCGTAAGCAAAATAGGGAATAACTGCCGTTATCCTTCCCGCCGAAGCTCTTTTTAAAGCATCGGAAAGCAATAAAAGCTCCATTATAAAATCGTTTGCAGGACTACAAATAGGCTGAATAATAAAAACATCATCATCCCTTACACTTTCATTGATAACAACTTGAATCTCACTATCACTAAATCTACCTACCGTAACATTTGCCAACGGAATTCCCAAATGAGCAGCAACCGACTTTGCAAGCTCAGGATTAGCATTCCCGGTAATCAACTTTACCTGATTCATTATCTATTAACCTCCAATCAGTTCTTTAAATTTTCCAACATTGCTCCTTACATCACCTTTAAAAACCGCCGAGCCTGCAACCACAACATCAACCCCAGCCTCAATCACCTGCCTCACATTATCGGTCTTAATCCCCCCATCTATCTCTATAAGAAAATTAAAACCATTCTCCTTCCTTATAAAGTCAAGCTCTCCTACCTTGGAAACAGTTTGAGTTATAAACTTCTGTCCGCCAAAACCGGGATTAACCGACATCACAAGAACAAAATCCACAAAAGGAAGAATCTCAGAAACCAGAGAAACAGGCGTTGCCGGATTTAAAACAACACCGGCTTTCTTACCAAGCTCTTTAATCATTGAAACCGTTCTATGAAGATGAACCACAGCCTCAACATGAACAGAAATCCAGTCCGCCCCCGCATCTGCAAAATCTCTTATATATCTATCAGGCTCAACAATCATAAGATGAACATCAAAAGGAGTATCTGTCACTTTCCTGATACTTTCAACAACACAGGGACCAATTGTAATATTGGGAACAAACCTTCCATCCATAACATCAACATGTATAAGGTCGGCACCAGCAGCAACAACCTCTTTTATATCTTTTTGCAGATTAGAAAAATCCGCAGAAAGAATCGACGGAGCAAGTAAAGCCATCTATAAAACCTCCCGCTTAATTTTACACCAGATTGAACGGAATTTGCGAAGGAAATTATAGGAAAAGTAGAAATAAAACTTTTTTAGAAAATTTTACCTATAAAAAGTTGACAGATAAAGCTCAACGTCCTATATTATTCACCGTCAATATTCCCCGGTAGCTCAGCAGGTAGAGCGGGTGGCTGTTAACCACCAGGTCGCTGGTTCGAGGCCGGCCCGGGGAGCCATTTTTATTTTGTCACTATAATAGTTTTTAGCCATTAAAATGTCTATTCCATTAATTTTGAATTTAAAGTGGAACATCTACAATAATGTTTTAGATTTTAGGCGTTGTGTCGCAAGTTTTCCAGAGGGTTTTGAAAAAAAGTGGAACGGTGTTCCACTAAAATTCAAAAAAACAGAACTGTAAACATTCCGCCAAGAACTGTCACGATAGCATCAAGAAAATCCGGTGTGTGTTCGGGATTTTTTGCGTCGTATATCTCTTTTGCAAGCGCTACAAGAAGTGTGGCTATTAATGCAAGTTTGACGCTGTAAAAAGAGAATAGAGCAGCTGTCAGCATTCCAGCTATGAAGTGCAAAGCTTTGTCTGTGTTTTTGAAGTTCATCTATTCTCCAAAAAGAACTCTATTTCTTTTATGGTTTCTTCCGTGGTGTTTCCTGAGATTTTCAATCTCACGCCAATAGGAGTTTCTACTATATGGAAGTCAAGTTCCGGATATCGGTTTTTAAGCTCTTCCAAATCGTGTTTTGAAAAATCTTTTGGAATTGCCACTATTTTGTCAAAGTAGTCCATTTTTATTGCCTCCAAGGTTTTTGATGATTTCTTCTTTGTTTTTTGAACCAAGACTACTTCCGTAATAAAAGGCAAATATCTGGGTCGTGATTGTTGACAGAACGCCGAGGATGTATATCACTATGTCTTTTTGTCCACCTTCAAATTTTCCCTGGGAAAAATAGAAAAAGAGAATAAAGGTCAGCATAACAGTGAACATCGCAAGCACTGACGGAAATATCTTGTTTATAAATGGCGCTTTGTCTGAAGTGGAGACTTTTGCGTAAGTCTCTCTGGCACTTTGAGTATCCCGCAAATATGTCTTTTCTCTTTCAAGTTGGAGCTGTTCTTCTTTGATGCGGAGTTCTTCTTTTTTGAGCATCTGTTCAAAACGTTCTTTATCTGTTGTAACAAATTCGTCAACTATGTCTTTAACTCCGTCAAGGATTCCTTTCCCTGCCAGATTGCTTAAGAAAGAGAATATGCCCATGATAAAGCCTCCAAGGTTCTGTTAATCCAACCTCTAAGATAAAGAGCGTATTTCTTTGGATTTCTGTTTGCTAATGCGGTATAGAATGCTATTCTTGCAAGGATAAAGTCTTTTATAAATTCTTCGGGATTTATGCTGTTTACGGCAGAAAGGGTTTTTGGTCCAAGTTTGCCATCTGTTTTAACTCCGAGGACTTTTTGAAGCAGTTTTACTGTCTGACGGACACCGAGGTTAACTGAAGTTTCAAAAAGAAGGTCTTTAATTTTTTCACTTTCTATTTTCTCAAAAGGTTTATAAAAGTTTTCGTAGTAAAACTTTTCCACAAGCTCAAAAGGTGGTTTCTCTCCTCTGTCTATCCACTTCCAGCCTTCCCATTCCGGGTGAGCTTTGCGGTAGATGCCAGCGTAAGTCTCAAGGGCTTCTGTTGGATTTTTGTGGAGTTTAAGACCGCCTTCAAACCGCAGGACTTTTTGAAGTGCTTCTTTGAATGCCATGATTCACCTCTGGTAGTTTTGTAGAATATTCAAACTGGAGGAGTGGACTTTTAAGAAATAGACGAGGACTGACTTCTGATGGATAGGTATTCTTCAGAAGTTCCACTCCAGCTTGTTTAAATGCCGTAAATACAAGCTCACTACAAAACCATCT
>JALSLT010000011.1 GCA_026988135.1 Desulfurobacterium sp. | reverse complement strand
GAATACCGATAACAAATTACGGTATGACAATTTCATTAACTCAAGGAGTTGTTGAGAGGGCTCTTGAGCCTTTTCCTTCGGCTTTAAAAGCTTACAGGAGTGTTGTTAAAGGGAGGAAGAAAAATGTTTCAAGAAGAAGCTGTAAAATCATGGATATCTAATGTGATAAAGCCTGAACAGTATGAAAAATATATGGAAAACGGAAAAGATTTTATAGACGACGAAGAGATATGGAAAAAGCTGAGAGCAAATCGGAATCCGGAACCTCAGAAGATTAGGGATATAATCGCTAAATCTCTTGAGCTTGAAAGACTTGAGCCTAATGAAACAGCTGCTCTTTTGCATGTTGAGGATGAGCAGTTGTGGCAGGAAATTTTTGATGCTGCAGGTAAGATTAAAGAGAAGGTTTACGGAAGGAGAGTTGTTACCTTTGCTCCTCTTTACGTTTCAAACTATTGTGTAAATGATTGTGATTACTGCGGTTATAGGGTTTCAAACGATAAAGTTAAAAGAAAAAAACTTGCTTTTGATGAGTTGAAGGAAGAGGTTAAAGCCTTAGTCGAGCAGGGTCAAAAAAGACTGATTATGGTTTATGGTGAGCATCCGGCTTCGGATGCAAAATTTATAGCGGAAACTTTGAAGGTAACTTATGATACGAAGGTTGGAAACGGAGAGATAAGAAGGGTAAACGTGAATGCGGCTCCGATGTCTGTTGAAGAGCTTGAACTTTTAAGAGATATAGGTATTGGGACGTACCAGGTTTTTCAAGAAACTTATCATCATGAAACATACAAAAGACTTCACAGAGGTTTGAAGGCGAACTACCAATGGAGGCTTTATTCTCTGCATAGAGCTCAGGAAGCAGGTGTGGATGATGTTGCTATAGGTGCGCTGTTTGGTTTGTATGATTGGAGATTTGAAGTTATGGCACTTTTATTTCATGCGATTGATCTTGAAAAAAGGTTTGATGGTGTTGGTCCTCATACAATTTCCTTCCCTCGTCTTGAACCGGCTGTCGGAACACCGTTTTATGAAAAACAGAAAGAGTATCTTGTTAGCGATGAAGATTTCATGAAACTCGTTGCTGTTATAAGGCTTTCGGTTCCATATACCGGTATGATACTTACGGCAAGGGAGCCTGCGGATGTGAGAGAGAAAATTCTTCCCCTGGGCGTTACACAACTTGATTTCGGAACAAACATTGGAGTTGGTTCTTACAGTAAAGGGGCTTTTAATCCTGAAAAGCAGCAGTTTCTCATAAATGATAGCCGTTCCCTTGATGAAGGTATAAGGTGGCTTGCTTCTAAAGGTAGAATAGCAAGTTTTTGTACGGCTGGTTACAGATGCGGAAGAACAGGTAACTATTTTATGGATGTGGCAAAATCCGGAAAAGTTCATCATTTATGTATGCCAAATGCTATTTTAACTTTTAAAGAGTATCTTCTTGATTTTGCTTCTGCCGAGACGAAGAAAGTTGGAGAAGAACTTATAAAAAATGAACTTGAGGCGATTAAACATCCCGAGCTCAAAAAAACCGTAGCCGAATATCTTGAGAGGATAGAGAAGGGAGAAAGAGATCTTTATGTGTAAAGAAGTTATTGAAAAAAAGTTTCACAAACTTCAAGTTATTATTGAAGATAGGTATCCTTCTGTTGCTATTGCATTATGTGAGCTTTTAGGAAGAAGATGGTCTTTTATTTCCGGCGTTCCTGACAGAATTGCTTGTCCTTTTATGGGAAGAGTAAAAATTTCGGATAGATACGGAGTTTCTGTTTTTGACAGTACTCCAGATAGAAAAAGGTATGAGCAATTAACAAATTTTATAAAGGAATTCTTTAAGATATGAACCTTCCTAACGATAGAATTTTGAAAGAGTTTTCTCGTTCCGGTGTTAGTTCTTCGCTTCTCTCTCTTTCGGATATAGTTAGAAAGCAGAAAGTTGGAAATTATGTTTATTTTAGAGGTTTGATAGAAATATCCAATATTTGCGGGAAGAATTGTTATTACTGCGGCTTGAGGAAGGATAATTTAACATTGAAAAGGTATGCTCTATCAGAAGAGGAAGCTGTAAATATAGCTATATCTATGTATAAAATGGGATTAACATCTCTTGCCCTTCAATGTGGAGAGGTTAAGAGTGACAGATGGGTGGAGAAGCTTGTTTCTATTGTCAAAAGGGTTAAAGATGAAACAAAAAAAATAGATGTTGAGCTTGGTAGAGAGCCCAAGGGGGCTGGGATTACGGCTTCTTTCGGAGAATTGGAAAAAGAACATTATGAAGAGATTTTTAAGGCCGGTGCTCATCGGTATCTTTTAAGGATAGAAACTTCAAACAGGGAACTTTTCTATAAACTTCATCCTGAAGATGAAAATCACTCTTTTGAGAAAAGAGTAAAATGCCTTGAATGGCTCAAAGATATAGGTTATCAAGTAGGAACCGGGGTTTTAATAGGTGTTCCGGGGCAGACTTATAGAGATCTTTTAAACGATTTAATGTTTTTTCAGTTGATGGATATCGATATGGTCGGGATGGGACCATATATAGAGCATAGGAGTACTCCTCTTTATGTATGGAACAGAAAAATTATAGAATCGGTGGGATTTTACCGAAAAGCTTATGAATTAACTATAAAAATGCTTGCATTTACCCGTATTATTATGGAGAATATCAATATGGTTGCATCCACGGCGCTTCAAAGTGTTCCTGGTGGTGAAAACTCCCTTGAGACTGGTATAATGGCAGGGGCGAATGTGGTGATGCCAACATTTACTCCTGCACAGATAAAAGCTTCCTATAATATTTATGACAAAAGAGAAAATTTAACTATTTCCGAAATGGTCGAAAAGATAGAGAAATCAGGATATGTTCCCGTTCTTAACAGTTGGGGAGATTCTAAACATTACTATAAAAGAGTGAAGGGGAAACCTTCCCCTGTTTAAAAGCCTCAGCCAAATGGAGAACATGAGGGTGTTCCGGAAATTCCGTTTGAGTCGGTTCCTTTAACACCACAGGCTGTTATTTTTTTCTTTATGTTTTTTGAACCACAATCGGGGCATTTTATCTCTTTTACTTTTGATTGAGAGATAACAAACTTTTCAAATTCTTTTCCGCAATTTTCGCATTTAAACTCATATACTGGCATTTTCCCTCCAATTATACTAATATGAGTATAGATATAATATGGTGATAATCAGTTTTCTTGTCAATATTCCGGGAAGAAGCACCTAACATCTCTCCTGTTAAAAGTTTTCATATCGGGAAATTTTTTTCTACATAGATTCTTAGCTTTTAGGCAGCGGGGATGGAAAGGACATCCGGAAGGACGAGAGTGTATATCGGGAACGTTTCCCGGAATAACAGGGAGTTTTCTTTTTCCTTTTCCTTCAACTTTGGGAATGCAATTTATCAAACCTTTTGTGTAGGGATGAAAAGGAGTTTTTAATATTTCATCCGTGTTTCCCGATTCCAGGAGATATCCCGCATACATAATATGAAGTTTATTACTTATCATGGAGACTGCTTCTATGTCATGGGATATAAACAGAATTCCCGTTTTTCTCTTTTTTGCTATTGTTTTCAATGTGTTTAAAATATTTTTTTCGGTTTTTTTATCAAGAGCGGTTGTCGGTTCGTCAGCTATTAAAAAGCGAGGATTACATGCAAGAGCCATTGCTATTAAAACTCTCTGTTTCTGTCCTCCGGATAATTGATGTGGATAAGCGTTGAATATCGGTTCTGTATTTTTTATTTGTACTTCTTTTAGAAGGTGTAATACTTTCTCCTTTGTTTGGTACTTTTTCTTTTCGTGGAAGATTATAGCTTCGGAAATTTGTTCTCCTACTTTGATTAAAGGATTAAGGTAGGAAGCGGGATCTTGAAATATTATTGCTACGGTTTTCCATCTTATGCTTTTGTTGAATTTTTTTTCCGGTAGTTGCAGGATATCTTTTCCGTCTATTTTTATCTTTCCTGAAACTTTCATCTTTTCCGGTAGAAGTTTTAGAATAGATAGTGCTGTTACCGATTTTCCACTTCCGCTTTCCCCGATGATACTGACAATTTCTCCCCTTTGAATGGAGATTGATACATCTTCTACAATTTTTGCTTGATTCAGTTTTACTGTAAGGTTTTTTATTTCAAGCATTTAACTTTTACCCAATATGAACTGTTGGAAAACATAATTTCGTTTATATGAAGTTTTGTTACTTTCAAAGTATATCCTGCTTCCTCTTTTGCTGCAAGGTAGTGGGATATGCTTTTAGGTACTGTTCCCAGGGAAAATCCGTTTTCGTCTTTTATTGTAAAAGCTACGGGGGTTTTGGGATTTAAGACTTCTCTGGTTAGTATGATTTTTCCTTCCGTTTTTATAAGACGTTCCCAGTTAGGTCTGTATTTTCTTTCTGTTTGAACGGGAAAAACGTATGTATCCGTTTCTGCAAAAAAATGATGATGGTTTTCTTTACCTTGAAGACTTAATAAAAACCGTAAAAGTGCTTTATTTCCGGCAACACCGTCGATTTTTGTGGTATCGTAAATTTTAAGGGCATAAACTCCAATGAGATACCAGAGATTTTTTTCTTGAAGGATATCTTTTATTTTGTTTCCTGTTGATTTAAAAAAGAGGGGGTTTTCTCCCCATATCGATTCCATAATGGAAAATATTGTTGAAGTACTTTC
>JALSLT010000010.1 GCA_026988135.1 Desulfurobacterium sp. | reverse complement strand
TGGTGGGAAAACCGGTGAGCTTACGGTAGGAAGGATGTACAACGCTTTTAAAAAGCTTGGTAACAACGTAAAAATTTACGACATCAACCTTGCCGCTGACCAGACAATCTGGGAAGAGGGAATGGAGTTCATTTGTAAAGTTCTCTATCACGTTGTAGGTATGAAGAAGTGGGAGATTGATGAAGAAACCGCAAAGGCTCTTGGAATTGAGCCGGTTACTTTGAACCTTGAGTGGTGTGAACACCATCCTTTTCCACACTTTACAAGTTGCTGTCCCGGTTGGGTAAGATGGATGGAGCTTTATGCACCTGCTGTTCGTCCTCACGTTTCCGGTACTAAGTCTCCACAGCAGATTTACGGTCCTTCAGCTAAAACATGGGCAGCTGAAAAGGTATGGGATGTTGATCCGAGGAATATTTATAATGTGACTATTATGCCTTGTACTGCTAAGCTTTTTGAGGCTTCAAGACCTGAATTTAAATCAGCGTGGAAATACCTGAAAGAGGAAGGGAAAATTCCTGAGGATACGCCTCCGTTTCAGGATGTTGATGCTGTTCTTACAACAAGAGACATGGCTGAGCTTTTAAGAAAGAACGGTATTAACCCTCTTAATATGTCGGAAGAGCTTGAAAATCCGGAGCCTACAGAAATTTATACAGGCGGTGGAACAATTTTTGGAACATCAGGTGGTGTTACTGAAGCTGCTCTTCGTATGGCTTACTTTGTTCTTTCTGGTCAGGAACCGCCTAAGTGGGATATCTATCCTGTTCGTGGTTATACTCACGGAATTAGAGAGACAGTTATTCCAATTCCTGTTAAACTTCTCGGTGGTAAAGTGTTTGACCTTCATATTTGTGTTGTTAACGGAGCAAGAAATCACCTTCCCCCTGTTATTAGTGAGGTTCTCGAAGGTAAATCTAAGTTCCACTTTATAGAAGTGATGAACTGTCCGGGTGGTTGTGTTGATGGTGGAGGACAGCCGTCTAACGGTATGGGAACAGGTTGGATTGACGGGCTTTGTCCGATTCCGAAGGAAGTTGGTAAAAGTATTTAAAATTTTAGATTCAGGAGGTAAGGGATATGGCTAAAAAGCAGTTACCTTACAAGTATGAGGAAGGTCCCGCTTCTATGGTCGTTTCAAGAAGGGGCTTCATTAAAGTTACGGCTATTTTGGCACTTTTTATAGCTTTTGGAAAAGCTGTTATTTCATTCTTTTACGGTAAGAGGCACGATTTCCTTACATCAAGACAGGAAGGACTTTACAAGGATGATAAAATTTGTCAAAGGAAGGGTCTTGCAGCTTCACAACAGAACCCGACTGTTAAAGCTTACTATGAGGAGTTTGGAGAGCATCCTTTAAGTGAGAAATCTCATCATCTTCTCCATACTCACGGTTATTATGCAAGATGGCAATTAGGAAAAGGGGAGGTACATCATGGATAATAGCTATATGAATAAAGTTATGAAATTTCCTCTTCCTAATAAGATTTTTCATAACATAAACGCAATAACATGGTACACTCTTCTTGTTACAGGTCTTATCGCTTACTTTAAACTTGCTTCTCCTCAGACTATGGGTCTTATGATGAAGATTCATATCTGGACGGCTGTAATATTTACGTTAAACTTTGTGGCGTTTGTATTTATCACTCCACATAGATTCTATATGATGCTTGATAGACTGTTTACATGGGATATGGATACTATTGCATGGTTTAAGAATTTTGGTGGGTATCCTAGGATGCTTGGAATTCCTTTCGGCCCGAAAGAAGTTGCCCCACAGGGGAAATATAATGCAGGTCAAAAGCTAAGTTATCCTATGTTTGTTCTTTTTGTTCTTGTGTTGATTGTTACAGGTTGGGGATTGTTTTTCTTTAAGCATGCGTTAGGAAAGGGACTTTTTACGGTTATGTTTTACGTTCACGTATGGGGTTCTATTTTTGTTAGTGCTATGGCTACATTCGGTCATATTCCTCTTGCTCTTATTCATCCTGATGATGTTAAAGCTATGTTTAGATTTGGGCCCGGTACCGTTCCGATTGAGGTTGCCGCTCACCATAACCCTAAATGGGTTGAAAGTGAGATAGTTGAGATTGATCATCCGGAAGATATCCCCGGGGGTCATCACCACTGATGGAGTTTAGAGTTGAAAGAGACTTTTTAGGTGAAGTTAATATTCCCGCCGAGCGTTACTACGGTATTCATACCGCCCGCTCGGCGGGAAATTTTAATTTATCGGATAATAAAGTTTCTTTTGACCTTATAAAAGCTTTTGCCTTGGTAAAAAAAGCTGCTGCAATAACGAATGAAAAGCTTGGTTATCTTGATGAAGTAATAGCTAATGCCATAATTAAATCGTGTGATGAGATTGTAGGTGGAAAATTCAGGGAAGATTTTATAGTTGATGTTTTTCAGGGTGGTGCGGGAACGTCAACAAACATGAATGTTAACGAAGTAATCGCAAACAGGGCTAACGAAATTTTAGGTTACGAGAAAGGAAAATATTTTCCTGTTCATCCTCTTGAGCATGTAAATTTACATCAATCAACGAATGATACATATCCTTCGGCTTTGAAAATAGCTTCTCTCTTTCTTTTGCAGAATCTTAGTGAGGAGATTGCAAAGTTTCAAGGGGTTTTGCAGAAGAAAGAGAAAGAGTTCACCTCCGTGATGAAGATAGGTAGAACGGAACTTCAGGAAGCTGTTCCTATAACTCTCGGGAGGGAATTTTCCGGATTTGCCGATGCTGTTTCAAGGGATAGATGGCGTATATGGAAAGCTCTTGAAAGACTGAGAATTTTAAATATAGGTGGAACAGCAATAGGGACGGGT
This sequence comes from Desulfurobacterium sp., assembly GCA_026988135.1. GTDB lineage: Bacteria > Aquificota > Aquificia > Desulfurobacteriales > Desulfurobacteriaceae > Desulfurobacterium_A. The sequence continues at coordinate 1,850 of JALSLT010000010.1, read as the reverse complement.
CTTGCCGCTCCTAAAGATTATATTTTTGAAGTCATTGATGTTCTTAGGGACTTAACGGGGTTAAATATATCAAGACATGAAAATCCGGTTTCTGTTACCGCTTTTGTTGATGATTTTGTTGAAGTTGTGGGGATTATTGATGCTTATATTTCCAATCTTTTTAAAATTTCAAACGATTTAAGAATGATGAATCTTTTGAAAGAGATAAGGTTGAAACCTGTTCAGCCGGGTTCTTCCATTATGCCTGGGAAAGTTAATCCTGTAATTATGGAATCGGCTATTCAGATTTCCATAAGAGTGAGAGCCGATTTTGCCGTGGTAAGAGAATGTTCGTCGCTTGCTTCGTTTCAGATTGCCGAGTTTATGCCTTTGTTGGCTTTTTCTTTTATAGAATCTTTAAAATTACTTATCAAAACGACAAAAATGGTTGCAGAGCATATAGAAGGGATTAAACCTCTTACGGATAACTGTAAAAACTATTTTGAAAAAAGTTTTTCGATAGTTACTGCTCTATTGCCTCTTATCGGTTACGAGAAAGCGGCGGAATTGGTTAAAGAGTTGGAAAGTAGAAATATTGAAAACATAAAGCAATTTTTGGAAGATAAACTCGGAAAAGGAATTGTTGAAAAGTTTTTATCTGCGGAATACCTTAATTCTTTAGGGTATGATGAAGAGGAATTAGAGGAGTTTTTAGATGATATTAACCCCAAAAGGTCTTAGGCTTCACGTAGGAGTTTTTGGAAGGACGAACGTTGGAAAGTCAAGCATTATAAATCTTCTAACAGGTCAGGAAGTTTCTATTGTTTCCGACATTCCGGGAACCACGACTGATGTTGTTGAAAAAGCGATGGAGATACTTCCCATAGGCCCTGTTCTTTTTCTTGATACCGGAGGTGTAGATGATGAGTCTGTTCTTGGGAAAGAGAGAATTAGAAAGGCGATGGAGATTTTTAAAAGATGTGATGTAGCGATTCTCGTTGTTGAACCTAACATTTTTACTAACTTTGAGAAAACTCTTGTTGAAAAGTTCAAGGAGCGGGAGATACCTTTTGCTATTGTAGTTAATAAGGTTGATGTTAAGGAACCGGATGCGGGTTTTCTTTTCGAACTTGAAAGTTTTAAAGTTCCGATTGTTTTTCTTTCGACTGTAAAAGATAAAAGAGAAGTAGCTCTTTCAAAGTTTAAAGAAGTTTTGATAAAAATAGTTCCTTCCGACTTTTTGAAGGAACCTCATCTAATAGGGGATCTTCTTCCGTCCGGTGGGATTGCCGTTTTGGTTGTTCCTATAGATCTTGAAGCTCCGAAAGGAAGATTAATTCTTCCTCAAGTTCAAACTATACGGAATATTCTTGATAGTGATGCAACTGCAATAGTTGTTAAGGAAAGAGAATTGCCTTATATATTATCTGTATTAAATAAAAAACCCGATGTTGTTGTTTGTGATTCCCAAGTGGTTATGAAAGTTGCAGGGGATGTTCCCGCTGATGTTAAATTTACTACGTTTTCCATTCTGTTTTCCCGTTTAAAAGGGGATATTGCTGAGTTTGCAAAAGGTCTTGCTGCAATAAAAAATTTAAAAGAAGGTGCTAAAGTTTTAATTGCAGAATCTTGTACGCATCATCCTATTGAGGATGATATCGGAAGAGTAAAAATCCCAAGGTGGATAAGGCAATTTACAGGATTAAAAAATATAGATTTCTATCATTATGCAGGTAGAAGTTACCCTGAGGATTTATCTGACTATGATGTTGTAGTTCACTGTGGGGCGTGTAATCTTAATAGAAGAGAGATGCTTTCTCGGATAGAAATTGCCAAAAGAGCCGGAATACCGATAACAAATTACGGTATGA
>JALSLT010000009.1 GCA_026988135.1 Desulfurobacterium sp. | reverse complement strand
TAATAATAGAGGAAGGACTTGAAATCCCTTTTGAAAACGGGAAAATAGGATTTCCGATAAAACATATCCACGGCGTTGACACTTTCGGCGTTATAGTTAAAAACAGTAAAGAAAACATCTCAATAGGATATATAGCAGACACTAAGTATTTTGACAAACTGATAGAAGCTTACCAGAACTCTACCATTTTGATAATCAACACAACACTTAAAAACCCAAAACCGCTTATTCCTCACCTTTCAGTTTTAGATGCAGAAAAACTGATAAAAGAGATAAAACCTGAACTTGCCATTCTTACCCACTTTGGAAGAACAATGGTCTCAAACAAACCGTGGGAAATTGCAAAAACTATTTCAGACAAAACAGGCATAAAAACCGTAGCCGCATGGGATAACATGATTGTTGACACAAAAACTCGAAAGGTCATAAAACAGAAACAGTAACCTTAATAAATCTTTTTATATTTACTGATAACTCCTCTCAACTTAACAGGATAATTAGTGGTTATAGAAAAAACTCCCATCTTCACAACCTTTTCCATATCTTTCTCATCATCCACTGTCCAAACAGAAACCGGGAAAAATCTCTTATGAAAAAACTCAACAAATGAGTAAGAACAGTATTTAAAGTTCATATTTATTCCACATGCTCTGCAAGATATAAGTTCTGAATATAGTTTTTTTAGTCCATTATCAGAAAAATTGAAAACGGAAACATTTAGAAAAACCCTGAATTCAGGAAACAGTTTTTTAAATTTCACCACCCACTCATATTCACATCCAGTAGCAAAAACTCTATCAAACATCCCATATTTATCAACACATTTAACCAAAGGAGCAATAACATCATCAGTTTTTACATCAAGATTTACAATAACATCTTTATCCTTTAAAAACTCAAAAACATCTCCAAGAGAAATCCTCTCTGAGAAATTTCCAGTTTTAAACTCTTCGAAAGAAATTTCGGAAAAACTTTTTTTTCTACCTTCTATAAAAATATCTTCATCGTGAAATATCACCGGAACACCATCACTGGTAACTCTAACATCAACCTCAACTATGTCAGCCCCAGAATTAACAGCTGTTTTAACAGCATTAAAACTATTTTGAACAGTATTTTCACAACCGTTATGAGCTGTTATAAGCATCCTCACCCCTTCAAAAGAGAAACTCCAGTATCAGGATCAAAGAAATGGAAACCACTCTCTTTAAATTCTATAAAGAGACTATCCCCTTCTTTAATATCTAACTCGGCAGGTACGAGAACCTGAATCTCTTTATCTCCAACCTTACAAAGAATCAAAAGCTCTTTCCCGAAAAACTCAACAAAAGCAACTTTTGCCGGTATTTTTCCATCTTCAGTTATTTTCACATCATACGGACGAATTCCAAATTTCACATCTCTTTTTTTAACCCGAGGCTTTCTGATTTCCGGAACTTCAACAGAAACACCTTCTGAAAGACAAAGATATAATCCACCTTTATCTTCAAATAACTCTGCATCAATAATATTCATAGGAGGATTACCTATAAAATGGGCAACAAAAATATTTTCCGGCTCATCGTGAAGCTCAATAGGAGTTGTAAAGGTCTGTAAAACTCCCTCCTTCATTACAGCTATTCTATCAGCCATAGTCATCGCTTCTTCCTGATCATGAGTTACATAAATACTTGTTATCCCGAACTCCCTTTGTATCTCCTTTATAAACCTTCTCATGCTTATTCTGAGCCTTGCATCAAGGTTTGAAAGAGGTTCATCAAACAAAAGCACTTTAGGTTTTTTAATCAAAGCTCTACCAAGAGCAACTCTCTGCTGCTGACCACCGGAAAGTTCACCCGGCTTTCTATTCAAAAGATGGTCTATTTGAAGAAGTTGAGCTATATTCTTACACTCTGTCTCCATTTCAGCTTTTGGAACTTTTTTAAGTCTAAGAGGAAAAGTTATATTCTCATATACTGTCATATGAGGATAGAGAGCATAACCTTGAAACACCATCCCTATATTTCTATCCCTCGGCTCAAGGTCATTAACAACTTTTCCATCAAATTTAATAAAACCCTCTGTAGGTTTATAAATCCCGGCTATCATCAACATTGTGGTTGTCTTTCCACAGCCTGAAGGCCCAAGTAGTGCAACGAATTCTCCATCAGCAATATGGAAATTTAAGTCCTTCACCGCATAAACATCTCCAAACTTTTTAGTTAAATGTTCAAGGACAATTTTCATATTAAAACTCCAACTTCAAATAATTTTCAAATCAGGAAGAGCCCTTCACCCCACCTGAAAAGATATTAAGCATATATTTCTGAGTAAAAATAAAGAAAATTAAAACAGGAATAAGCTGAAAAAGACCGACAGCAGCAAGTGTCCCATAATTAACCGGTGCACTATCTGAAAGGAGAGAGTTAAGATAGGTCGCCACCGTTGCCGTGGATGCTGAAGTCATAAAAGAGTACGGAATCAAAAAGGAGCTCCAGCCTTCAATAAAAGAGAAAATTGCAAGAGCCGCTATTCCCGGCTTTATCTGTGGAAGAATTATCTGCCATAAAATCCTGAACCTTGAACATCCATCAATAAGAGCTGCCATCTCCATGTCCCACGAAACATTGTCAAAAAACCCTTTCATAAGCCAGACACCAAAAGGAAGCTGAAGGGCTATACTAACAAGAATTACACCGCCAAGAGTGTCATACCCAAATCCCCCGATAACAGGCAGACCATTTCCAACGACAGGTATTTTTGATATCCATCTTAAAACGAAATAGATAGCTATCAAAAGAGTAACGCTCGGAAAAGCGTGAAGCATCAAAGAAAGAGAAAGAATAGACCTTCTGCCTGGAAAATTCATTCTTGAAAGAGCATAGCCGGCAAACGCCGAAACAGCAATAATGCCAGTAGTAAGACCTATAGCAAGAACAAGCGTATTAAAAGTTACAAGCCAAATCGTTTTATCAGCAAGAAATTTCCAATTTGAAAGTGTTAGTCCTCCAATATGCCCCTGTGAATCAACAGGAATCAGTCCAAATGTCCGAATAGAAAAAGTTGAAATAAAAAGCCAGATAAATCCAAAAATTATCGGCAGGGAAACAAGCAATAAAAAAACAATTGTTAAAAATTTAAAAATTCTTGCACCTATCATCAATTCATCCCTAGTTTACAGAGTTTCTATTTTTGGTCGCTTAACGAGCTCTTTGAACTTGAAAAACCGCATATAAATAACGCTAAAAAGAACACCGACAATCACAAGAACTGCTGAAAGTGCCATTCCGAAACCCCACTGGAAATTTCCCCAGTAATTACTGAGAGCTTTATGGTAAGCCCACAAAGCCCACACCTCTGTTCCAAACTCCCCATTTGTTAAAATTAAGATCTGCTCAAATGATGTTAGAAGAGAAAGCGTTTGATAGGTTAAAACAAAAAGCAAAGGCCACTTAAGATATGGAGCTATCACATAACGAATCCGTTGAAAAATCGTAGCTCCGTCAATTAAAGCCGCATTCATTATATCTTTCGGAATTGACTCTATAGCCGAAGTAAAAATTATCATTCCAAAAGATGCTCCAACAAATCCATTAACGAGAACAATCATTAGAAAAGGAACCACAGCAAGCCAGTTTTGAGGTTGCAAACCAAGAGGCTTTATAAAAAGCTGGTTTATAACGCCATAAGGAGCATCGGCCACAAGGAACTGCCACATCATTATGTAAACAACCACTGGTGTTATCCTCGGAAGAAGCCATAAAGACCGGAAAAAGTAACCCCATTTTCGCGGAATATGAGTAGTAGCAATCGCAAGGATAAAAGCAAGACCAACATTAAAGAAAATAAGAGTACAGACAACATACTTTGCAGTTATCCAGAAATGCTGAGCAGTTTCAGGATTTTTAAAGATAAACTCATAATTTTTAAATTCTACCCAGTGCCAATTAGAAAAGCCGGTATAAGAACTCATATTGGTAAGAGAGATTAAAAAGGTTATTATCACAGGAATAAAGTAAAAAACAACAACAAGGAAGAGAAACGGAACGATGAAATGAAGTTTCAACATAGCTCTCAATCTATTCACCAACCCGCCCATTTCTCTTCCTCTATGTAAAGACTTATTTAATTTCAACAGCGTCGCCAAGTTCAAACTTTATCTGCTGAATAGCACTTTTAGCTGCTGCTTCAGGGGTCATTCTTCCATTTTCAGCTGCAACCATTCCATTCCAGAGAATATCAAAAAGAGCACCGTACATAGGATGATTTGGCTGATAGTAGTTGTAATTAAGCATATAAGTAACATTTGAAAGAAACTTGTCGTTTTTATAAGGAGGATAGTTAAGCTGGGATTTTAAAATTCCAAGGTGAGTACTGTTTACAGCATGTTTTGTGTTAATTTCCTTTGTTGTCATTTTCGCAAGAAGCATCAGAACATACTTATCGTTTTCTATCGGCCTTTTTGAAGCTTTATGATAAGTAATCATATAAACAAGCGGATGAGATAACGTACCACCATGTTTTCCTTTAATACCAGATGGTTGAAGGGCATAACCAACATGAGCAAAAAGATACTTTTCTCCACCAAGGTCTTTAACATAGTTTTGGGCCCAATCCGCCCACTGCCAGATACCACCGTTCCAAAAAAGTACTTTATCATGAGAAACTGTATCATGCCACACTTTCCACGGTGTTCCTATATAGTTCTCATGAGTAATTCCCGAAGCTACACACTTGCGTT
>JALSLT010000008.1 GCA_026988135.1 Desulfurobacterium sp. | reverse complement strand
AGTGAGAAGCAGAGCCCCGAAGGAGTGCCGTTTCTACCTTCGGGGCTCTTTTCGTTTCCGGCAAATAAATTTTTTAGAGAGAGGTTTTACAGCATGGAAAGATTTACAGGAACAGTAAAGTGGTTTGATTCAAGTAAAGGATACGGTTTCATCACAACAGATGATGGACACGATGTATTCGTTCACTACACAGGAATCAGCGGTGAAGGATTCAAAAGCATAGAAGAAGGTGAAAGGGTTATATTTGACATCACAGAAAGTGACAAAGGCCTTAAAGCTATAAATGTTGAAAAAGCATAAATAGAAAAATCTTATAGATTTAAAAGCCCGTAAAGGTAGAAACGGCCCTTTACGGGCTTTTTTTATTTAGACTTCCGAAAGGGCAAAGGAGACACCGACAACTTTTGATATTCCGGGAATTTCCATTGTTACACCGTAAAGAACATCGGCAGCTTCCATTGTAACCTTTTTGTGGGTTATCACTATAACCTGAGTTTTTTCAGATATGCTTTTCAAAAGCTCTGTGAACCTTAGGATATTTATCTCATCAAGGGCAGCATCTATCTCATCAAGAACAAGAAACGGTGCGGGATGGATGGAGTAAAGGGCATATAAAAGAGATATAACAACAAGTGTTCTTTCACCACCTGATAGAAGGTTAATATTACTGTGCTTTTTCCCCGGAGGTTTTGCTTCTATCTCTATACCTGCTTCGGTAGGGTCTTCCGATGTTAATACAAGCCTTGCGCTTCCGCCGCCGAAAACCCGTTTGAAAGTTTGTCTAAAAACTTTATTTACAGCTTTAAATGCCGCAAAGAATCTTTTTGTTATTTCTTCATCTATTTTCTCAATTGCTTCTTTCAGGTCTTTTATTGACTTTATAAGATCTTTTTCCTGGTCTATTATAAACTGATATCTTTCTTTTACTTTGTCGTATTCCTCTATTGCAAGGAGATTAACGGCGCCTATTCTTGAAATTTTTTCCTTGACGGAAATCAACTCTCTTTTTATTTCATCTTCTCTCTCTATTCCGGCAGAAAGGTTTATTACTTCTTCAACCGTTGCGTCGATGGAAAGAATTTTTTCCGTGAGCTCTTCGTCTCTAACGTTAAGTCGTGCTACTTCTATCTCGATTTCTTTTATCTTTTTTTGTATCTCTTTAAGTTCTTTCTCTTTATTTTTAAGGGCGTCCTCTCGTTCCTTTATAAAAGATAATATTTCCCCTCTTTGTTTTTCAAGAGATTCGAGCTCTTTTTTTGTGTCTCCTATCGCTTCGTCTATTCCTGAAAGTATATTTTCGGAGGATTTAATCTCTTCCGTTGCTTCTTCCAGCTTTTTAGAAAGCTTATCTTTTTTCCAGTATAGGGAATCTATCTCTTTTTTTACAGCAGAAATGGCTCTCTCTTTCCCTATTATTTTTTCTTTAACGTTTTTAAGTTTTTCTTCAAGTACTGAAAATTTGGTTTTTTTCTCCGAATAAAGGGACGAAATCTTTTCGATTTTTTGAATTAGTTCTTGTAAGATGCTTTCCTTTTCCGTTAGTTTTTGTTCATTCTCTATTTTTTCGTCTATAAGCTTTTTCAGTTTCTCGCCGTAAAGGTTGTTTCTGTTCGAAAATCCTGATAAGGCCTCTTTTGCGGTTCTGAGTTTCTCGGAAACATTTCCAATCTCTTTGGCTATATTTTTTGTTCTTCTTTCGGTTTCTCTTAGTTTTGATTCGATTTCAAACTTTTTGCTTTTTAATGCCTCGGTTCTTTTCAGAAGTTCGGAAATATTTTCATTAACTTCCGAAACTGCTAAAATAAAGGGGTTGAGCCCTTTATTTAATTCTTCAAGTTCATTTTGTAAAAGGTTTTTTCTGTTTTTTAATTCTTCAACTTCTTTTTCTATTTCAAAGATTCCCTTTCCTTTAAATTTTCCTATGAAAGAGCCTTTTCCGTGGTAAACGTTTAATTCTTTATCTATGAAAACGCAATCCGGATATTCTTTAACGAGATTTTCAGCGTTTGAGGATGTAAAAAATACGTTTGCAAATAGGACCGAGATGAGGTCTTTTGTTCTTGTGTCCACTGTTCTTACGTGAGATATAAGAGGTGTCGATTCTTCTATGTAGCGGCTTTTTACAGGAGAAACTTCGGCACAAAAAAGCATAACTCTACCGCTTCCCTTTATTCTTTCTTTTATCCATTTTATATCTTCAAACGTTTTAATAACTATGCCGGCTCCAAATAACGATAGGTATGATTCGACAATCTTTTCCCATCCTTCATCTACTTTTATAAGATTCGGGATAAGTCCGATGTACCCTTTTACTTTTCCTTTTTTTCCGCTTTCCGCAATACTGTTTTCAAGTTTTCCGAAATCTATATCTTGTAAGAGTTTTTCCGTGCTTTCTATTCTTGATGTGATAGAAATTATCTCTTTTTCTTTCTCCCTAATAGTGAATCGAAGCTTTTCCAGTTTCTCTTGACGGTTTTCTTTGATGATAGCAAGGTTTTTTTTCTCTTCCTTAAGTTTTTCAAGTGCCGATTCGGTTTCCACAAGTTTTTCCCGAAGGTTGTTTTTTTGTTCTTCGTAGTATAATAACTCTTTTTTTAGAGATTCTATTTCATCCGGTAGCTTTTCGGTTTGATTTTTATAGCTGTTTGTTTTTTCCTCTTCTCTTGTTTTTTCAATTTCAATTTTCCTGTGTCTGTTTACTGCTTCCGATATGGCCCTTTTTGTATTAAAAATATCCCTTTCAATATTTTTTTTCTTTTCTTTTAATTTTTCTATTTCGGAAGTTAGTTCTTCTGTTTCCATTTGTGCCGATTCGTATCCTTTTTTAAATTTCTCTTTTTCTTCGGCAAGCTCGGCTGTTTCTGTTTTTACTCTTTTTAGTCTTTCAATTTTTCTTAGTTCATCTTCGTCTATCTCTTTCAATTCTTCTTTTATTCGTTCTATCTCTTTGAGATTAAATTCCTTTTTCAAAGAGGCTTCCTTTTTTGTCTTTTCAAGTTCGTAGAGTTCTTTTGATGTCTCTTCTATCTCCTTGGTAAGTGTTTCTCTTTCACTGCGTAGCTCTTCCATGTTGACCTGAATTGTTGAAATTTCTTTTTCAAGATTGTTTCTATCTTCTCGTAGAATTTCAACTTCTTTTTCTTTAAATTCTTTGGTGAGTTTTATAGTTCTTATCTCTATGCCGTAAAGTTTTTTTTCCAAAGATATCTCTTTATCTCTTAGGGTTTGGAATTTTTTTGCCTTTTCAGCCTGATTTTTCAGATTTTTCATATTTTTTGTGACTTCATCGATAACTTTTCTGACGTTTTCAAGGTTTGTTTCCGCTTCGTTAAGTTTTTTTAGGCTTTCCTCTTTTTTTTCTTTGAAAGATGCGACTCCTGCGGCGTCATCTATGAGGACTCTTCGTTCTTCCGGTTTTAATCGTAAAACCCTGTCTATCTGTCCCTGCTCAAAAAAAACGTAATCTTTATGTCCTAGTCCTATGGAAAGGAAAAGTTCCTGAATGTCTTTCAGCCTGACTTTTCTGTCATTTATAAGAAATTCCGAATCCCCGTTCGATTTTATCCTTCTTGTTACTGTTATTTCATTTTCTTTGATTGGAAGGAGTTCGTCTCTCGATATCGTTATGGAGACTTCGGATGTTCTTGCAGCTCTCTTACCCATAGCTCCTTTGAAAACCATATCTTTCATATTGGTCGCTCTCATCCCTCTGGATGAGGTATCCCCGGTTACCCATTTAAGGGCATCAACAACATTGCTTTTTCCGCAACCGTTGGGACCTACGATACAGTTTATACCCTTTGAAAAACGAATTTCTGTTTCATCGGCGAAAGATTTAAAACCTTTTAACTGAAGGGATTTGATGTGCATTTTTCCTCCGGATTTAACCTGTCACAGTAATTATAACAGAGGAGAGAAAGTCCTCCTCTGTTGTTTAATCTTCAAGAGTGGACAGGTCTCCTGGGTCCATGCCAAGCTCTTTGGCTTTCAATATTCTTCTCATTATTTTTCCGCTTCTTGTTTTTGGTAGCTTATCCGTGAACTCTATTTCAGATGGAATTGCGAGGGCTCCAAGTTCCGCCCTTACATGCTTTTTAAGGGAATTTACAAGTTCGTTGGATGGATTTACCCCTTCTTTAAGGATTATGAATGCTTTGATGCTTTCTCCTTTTACGGGGTCGGGTTTCCCTATTACAGCGGCTTCCGCTACATCAGTATGAGAAACGAGGGCTGATTCCACTTCCATTGTTCCGATTCTGTGGCCCGAAACGTTTATAACATCATCGGCTCTTCCGAGAATCATTATATAGCCGTCTTTATCTTTAACGGCCACATCTCCTGCAAAGTAGCAGTTTGGTATGGTGTTCCAATAGCTTTCATATTTCTCTTTATTTTTATGTATATTTCTCATCATTGAAGGCCATGGATTTTTAACTACAAGGAAACCTCCCTTGTCCGGCTCTACCGGATTTCCTTCTTTGTCAACAACATCAGCTATAACTCCAGGAACCGGTTTACCTGCCCTTCCCGGTTTCATAGGTGTTCCGTCAATAGTTGTTATCATTACGGCCCCTGTTTCTGTTTGCCACCAGGTATCGATTATCGGGCATCTTTCTTTTCCTATTACTTTGTAATACCACATCCATGCTTCAGGATTTATAGGTTCTCCAACGGAACCGAGAAGTCTTAGAGATGATAAGTCGTATTTTTCCGGCCAATGTTCTCCGGCTCTCATGAACATTCTTATAGCTGTAGGTGCAGTGTAGAAAATAGTTATGCCATATTTTTCTATTAATTTCCACCATCTTCCGAAGTCGGGATAGTTTGGTGCCCCTTCAGCAAGAACTTGTGTGGCTCCGGCAACGAGAGGTCCGTAAACGATATAGCTGTGTCCGGTTATCCAACCGGGATCAGCAGTACACCAGAAGATATCATCCTCTTTCAGATCAAAAACCGTTTTCATCGAATAGTATGTGCCGACCATATAACCACCTGTTGTATGAATAACTCCCTTTGGTTTTCCTGTAGAACCGGATGTGTAAAGCATAAATAGAGGATCTTCTGAATCCATAATTTCGGGTTCGCAATAGGTGTCCGCATTTTTGATGAATTCATAAAAATCAATCTCTTTTTCACCTATTAGGTTAACTTGTGGTTGAAGCCTTCTGAAAACAACGACTTTTTCAACCGTATCAACTTCTCTTACGGCATCATCAACTATCTGTTTAAGGGGAATAGCTTTTCCTCTTCTTATGGTCATATCGGCGGTTATAACCATTTTAGCTTTTGCGTCTTCTATCCTGTGCTTCAAAGCTGGGATGCTGAAACCTGCATAAACAATAGAATGAACAGCTCCTATTCTTGCACAGGCAAGCATAGCTGCTACTTGTTCTACAATAAGAGGCATATAAATAACTATACGATCACCTTTTTTTATTCCGGCATCTTTAAAAGCATTGGCAAGTTTGTTTACAAGAGTGTAAAGAGCGCCGTAAGTAATAACTTTTTCATTACCAAATTCATCTTCCCAGAAAAAGGCTACTTTGTTTTTTCTCCCGTTTTTCACGTGTCTGTCAAGAGCATTTACGGAGATATTTGTTTTACCGTTTACAAACCATTTGGCATACGGTAAATCCCATTCAAGGACTTTATCCCATTTTTTGTGCCAGAAAAGTTCTTCTGCAATTTTTCCCCAAAACTCTTCAGGATTTTCCAAAAATTTCTTATACTCTTTTCCATAATCACTAATGTTAGCTTTTTTGATAAACGATTCCGGAGGTTCTATAGTTGTGCTTAGGTGAAGTAAACTATCGAGGTTTTCTTTTTCCATCTGTTTCCTCCTTTTCCTGCCATTTTTGATAATTTTACAAAATTTTAACAACTAATTCTATTTGTATAGGGGTTTATGATGAATACGGTTTTGGTTACGGGAGTAGCGGGATTTATAGGGTTTAAGACGGCAGAGTTGTTGTTGTCACAAGGTGTTAAGGTTGTTGGAATAGATAATATGAATGATTATTACGATGTTCGTTTGAAAGAATATAGGCTGGAAATGTTGGAAAAATTCGATAATTTTAGTTTTCACAAGATTGATATAGAGAATCTTCAGGCGTTGGAGATTTTGTTTGGTATATATGGCTTTTCGGGAATTGTGAATCTTGCAGCGAGAGCAGGGGTAAGGTATAGTCTTGAAAATCCTTTTGTTTATTCAACTACGAATACTTACGGGACGCTTAATCTTTTGGAATTGTCTAAGGAATACGGTGTTAAAAAGTTTGTCCTTGCTTCGACTTCCTCTCTTTATGCCGGGCAGAAAATGCCGTTTGATGAGAATTTACCGGTAAATACCCCGATATCTCCGTATGCGGCAAGTAAAAAAGGAGCAGAAGCTATTGCTTATACATATCATTATCTTTATGGTATAGATGTTACTGTTTTGCGCTATTTTACCGTTTACGGTCCTGCCGGAAGACCGGATATGAGTGTCTTTCGTTTTATAAAGTGGATTGATGAGGGGAAGCCGGTGGTTGTGTTTGGAGATGGTACTCAAAAAAGGGATTTTACCTATGTTGATGATATTGCGGAAGGTACGGTCAAAGCGTTGAATGCTCGAACAGGATATGAAATAATAAATCTCGGGGGAAATAGGCCTTATGAGCTTAACGAGATAATAGAGTTAATAGAGCAGTTGTTATATAAAAAGGCTAAATTGGTCTATAAGGATTTCCATAAGGCTGATATGAAAGCAACCTGGGCAAAAACAGATAAAGCGGAAAGGTTGTTAAGCTGGGAAACGAGGGTTTCTCTGGAAGAAGGGCTAAGGAATACTGTTAAATGGCATGTTAAAAATAGGGATTTTGTTAAAAAAGTGGATATTTAATGGAAAGTTTGTAAATAACTCCGGTTTTTATATAATTAGGTTTGTATTGGTAAATTTTTGGAATATTGAGATAGAGAGGAAAAGTTTGAAAAAAAATGTAAGAAATTTTCTATTCTTTCTGCTATTTCTCGGGTTTGCATCTTTGTTTTTAACAGAATCTGCAGTTTCTAAAGAGAAACCTGTTTATACAATACAGCTTTCAGATACAAAAAGTTTTAAAGAGGCAGAAAGGCTTTTTGAACAGGTGAAAAAGTTTGAATTTTCAAGGGTAGATAAAGTAAAAAGTCGTTATAAAATTCGTGTAGGAATGTTTAAAACCAGGAAAGAGGCATTTAAATATTTCAACAAACATCCTGAAATTAAAAAAATATCATCGACAGCATATGTGACGTTAAATTATTATGATTCTAAAAGGACTATTCTTAAGGGATATTTTCCGAAAGAGAACGGGAAAGCGGTCAAAACTAATAAGGAAACTGCGGAACAAATATCGAATAAAAGAGAGATTAAATCTTCTAACGTTACTTCTTCGGAGTTACCCGATAAAAAAACTTCTTCGTCTCTTCAAAAAAACATAAACGGTATAACAAATATTAAGAATAAAAAGTCCGTGAAAGAATCGATAAAACAGCCGTTTCAGAAAAAATCTTCGAGAAGTTATATTTATATCGTTATTGGAGTTGTTTTAGTTTGTTTTGTCATAGCAGGAATAGTAATCTTATTGTTTAGACGGAAAGCTTTCGGGTTGGAAAAAGAAGAAGGTGGAGAGAATCTTTTATCAGAAAAGTTAAAAAACTTTTATATGTCTGTTTTAAAACGTATTCCGTTGGTTACTTCAAAGAAAATATTGGAGTATCATTATCGGAAATCAGGAGATTTTAGGTCTTTAATATTGATGAAACTTCAGGGGCAGGACTACAAATTTATTTTGAAGGAGACTCCCTCCTATCTTCTTAAACATTCTGATGATATCCTCGTATGGAAGATCTATATTGAAGTTTTGGGACAGTTGGGTATGTATGATGAAGCGACTAAGGCGTGCGAGAGATTGGCAGAGGTGCTGAAAGAGAATTCGAGGCCGGAGGCAGCTGAGAATTATCTGGAAAAGGCAGCAAAGTATAGGGAGACAGCTATTAAACAGGCTGAAAGTATATAGAGAACAGGGATTGAAAATCATCTTTTATTTTCACTTTCAAAGTCTTTCCCATATGAAACGAACGCCAGTTTAAGTTTACTCCTTCAGCTACGCCGAATGTGCCACTCTTTCCTTTAAAATCGATAAATTTTACTTCTGAGCCTCTGGGAATTTTTAATGTCTTTCTGCCTGATATTAAAACGGATCTTCCATTGATGTTGACTACAACTTCGGCCTTTGCTTTTCTTCTAAATTTTTCTAAAAAGTCGTTATAGATACTATTAAAAGGCGGTGTTATTTGTATTGAGAAGAGTTCAAAGAGTTTTTCCATCATAAGAAGGTGAAATTGCACTTTCTCTTTTAATGATGGAAGTTGTTTTGAAACTTCCAGGCAGAAAGCCGGTACGTTGCATTTTGATAAGCAAAAGTAAGTTAGTGATTTCTGTTGCTCTTTGTGATTTGTGTCCGGATGGAACGTTTCTGTTGAAAAAACCGGAAATTTCCAGTTTTCCCTATTTACAAATCTGTTTACGTGGTTTGTGACTTTATTTGCTGTTTTATACAGATGGAAGTTGTTATAAATTTTTTCATCTATTACGATACATTGTCCCCATGCGTTTTTGTTAGTTATATGGAAGCCGTATCCGTCGTGGAGAGAAAGAACGGCATCCGGTTTAAAAGACTCTATTATCTCTTGTATTTTCTTAACATATGGAAAATCAGGATCTTTTTCCTGAATGTAAGCAAATTTCCTGTTCATATCGCCGTTATATCCTCGTTTGAATGCGAGGATTGAGGTGAAGTTACTGCGTGGAATAAGGAGAATTTCGCCTTGTACCAGAGATATTTCAGTTAAAATATCAACAGCTTTGTATGCTCCAGGTTCGTTTCCGTGGATGCCACCGATAATGACAAGTTTTCCTCCTTTCTTTACTCCTTTTTTGTAAATTGTTTGAAAGGGTTTATCTGGGAAAGTGTAATGAATCTTGCTTTTTTTTGTTGATGCTGCGGCTATTTCGGGATATGAAATTATAGGAGAAGCTACAGCAAGAGATAGAAATTTTTTTATAAACTCTCTTCTCCCAGAATTTTCCATTTCCCCTCCTCTTTTGTTACATAAATAATTTTCTTTCCTTTCCATCTGTAATTATTGGAAAAATAGTCCATATTAAATGATATTAAATATAATCTTCCAAATTTTAAAATTCTACCATCTTTTGTTATAGTAAGATTGGAAATTTTGATTTTTATCCACTTTTTACGGGAAGTTACATCTCTTTTATAGCTTTTCCAGTTTTCAAACGAGTATTTTGGATTTGCGAAGCTTTTAGAGTAGAAAGAAAAATAATTTTCTATTCCTTTCGGGGAGTTTTCCCATGCTGTTTTCCAGTTGTAAACAAAATCTACAAGGGAATTCCTTTCCTTTATAAATGAATTTAAAGGTTCTTTTGATATATCATTGACTATAATAATAGGAGTTTTTTTAGGAGTTATATATTTTTTCAGATTAGCAAGATCTTCATTTTTTAGTACAATACAGCCGTTAGTGCTGTGAGGAGCCCTGTAATTTCCTTCCATTCCGTGAATCCAGATTCCGTGACCGTTCCTTCTTAATATGATTCTGTCTATAACGTTGGGGTAGTTAAGGACGAAGGCTCCGATGCCGTAAAATTTCGGAAGTTTGGCTTTCCAATAGGTAGGAAGATAAATCCCTTCCGGAGTTCTTAAATCCCCCTCTTTCAGTTTGTCTCCCGCTTTTTTTCCGGTTATACATTTAAATGTTTTAACGATAATAGGTATGCCGTTTTTTTCTTTTATTACAAATAGTGTTTCGTTAACTTTATTAACAACTATTGCAGCAGAGTTATCCGGAAGGAGCAGCACATTGCTTAAAACGGTTTTTTCGGATATAAGTTCCGCATCACTAAGCTTATCCTGATATAGAAGTAGCAGAATGTTTAATATCTCTTTTTCTTTATCTGCTAAATTTTTCTGCATATAGTATGCTTTTGTTATATTTCCTTTCTTTATTGTTTTAATAACATCCTGTAAAGTTGTAGCATGTAAATTTAGTGTTGTAAAAATCAGAAATAGCACAAATATTTGGTGTTTAAGTAGCTTTTTCACCTAGAATCCTCCGAAGTCGGATTTGCGTCACTATTATACCGAAACTATAAGGGTAAGGGGGAGAATTCTGTCCCCCTCATTAGAATTTATAAAGTGTTTTTAATAGCAGAAAAAGCTTTTTCCGCGGCTTGAATACTTTTTTCTATATCTTTGTCTGTGTGGGCTGTTGAAACAAAAGCAACTTCAAACTGAGAAGGCGCTAAGTAAACTCCTTCTTTTAGCATTTCCCTGAAAAACGTGGCGTAAGCTTCGGTATTTGAGGTGGTTGCAGTTGAGAAATCTTTAACGTTTGTGTTTGTAAAAAATATGCAGGAAAGGGATTCAACGTTTTTAAAGCAGAGTTTATCGGCAACTCCGGCTTTTTCTGCGGCGGATTTTATGCCTTCGGCAAATTTTTTACCTTTTTCTCTTAATACTTCATAAGTTCCCGGTCTTTGCAGAATTTCAAGTGTTTTGATACCTGCTACCATTGCCAGAGGATTCCCTGAGAGTGTTCCGGCCTGGTAAACAGGTCCTTCCGGGGCTAAGTAATCCATTATTTCGGCTTTTCCTCCGAATGCTCCTACGGGGAGTCCTCCACCTATGATTTTTCCAAAACATGATAGGTCCGGAGTGATATTAAAGTACTTTTGGGCACCTCCGGAAGAAAGACGAAATCCTGTTATAACCTCGTCAAATATTAGGATTATTCCGTTTTCTTCCGTAATTTCTCTAACATTTTCGAGAAAGTTATTTTCCGGGGTGATTAGCCCGGCATTTGCCATTATAGGTTCCATAATAATGCATGCTACTTCGTTTCCAAATTCGGCTATTACTTGTTTAAGGGCATCTATATTGTTGTAGGGTACTGTTATCGTATGTTTGGCAAAATCTTCCGGGATGCCGGGGCTTGTAGGTACGCCAAAAGTTGCAAGTCCCGAACCTGCTTTTACAAGGAGGGAATCTACATGTCCGTGGTAGCAACCTTCGAATTTTACGATTTTATCTCTTTTTGTATAGCCTCGAGCAAGTCTTATTGCGCTCATTGTGGCTTCTGTTCCGGAGTTAACCATTCTTACCTTTTCAAAAGAAGGAACCATGTCAACTATTATTTTTGCAAGTTTTACTTCAAGTTCGGTTGGTGCACCGTAGCTTGTGCCTTTTTCTGCTTGTTCCACGATTGCTTTTATGACTTCAGGGTGTGCATGTCCCAGAATCATGGGACCCCAGGAACAAACGTAGTCGATATATTCGTTTCCATCAACATCCCATATGTGAGAGCCTTTAGCTTTTTCTATAAATCGAGGAGTATCTCCTACTGATTTGAAAGCCCTAACGGGACTGTTCACTCCTCCGGGGATGTATTTCTTTGCTTCTTCAAAGAGGGTTTTTGACCTCTCTATCTTCATTTGCTCCTCCTGACCTGTGAAAGATTTAAGTCTAAGTTTAACATAAATACATCTTACTTTTTCTGCTTGATGCTTTTGTGGATTCCCCTTTACTTGTAAGGTTAATTTCCTTAAATTATTGTCTGTTTACAATAGTTTTTAAATTTATTTAAGGTATCGGTTACGGAGATAATTATGGAAAAAGGTTTTAAAGATATAGAGAATTATTTTCTTTCTATTGCTTCTGATAAAAACAATAAAGTTGAACACTCCGGAGTGAACAAAAGTAAAAAGAAGATAGATTTTTCGAGAAGAATAAGTGTTTTAAATGAAAAAATTCGAGGAAAAGATGAGAAAATAAAAAAACTTTTTGCGGAAATCGGATTTTTAAGAGAGAGAATAGATAAACTTGAAAAGGAAAATTTAGAGTTTGGGAAGCTAAAGAGGGACAAAGCAGTTTTGAAAAGATATACGGAAGAGATAGCAGCCCTTAAAGCTGAGCTTAGGATGGCAAAATTGGAAATAGATAAAAAAAATAAAAAGATAGAGCTTCTTCAGTCTTCAGATATGCCCAAATCGAGAATTGAGCTTTTTATAGAGGTGGCTCTTAGCAGTGTTTCTGCAGCAGTTACTTTAAGTAATGGAATAAAAATTCTATTTTCAAAAAGATTTCGTAAAGATGTAGCGAAGGAAGTTTCTTGCCGTCCGTTTCTTTTTGAGGGTTTTATTTCTGCCCTTTCAAGATCAAATACTACATCGAAATTGTTAAAGAGAGGCAATCGGGATATTTACAGAATTAGAGTGACATCTATGTACGGAGAGTATCGAGCGATATATATTAAGCTGGACAAGGATACCGTAAAATTTCACAGATTCGGTCAAAGAGATAGTATTTATAAAGAGTTTGACGGGTCCGGATGGAGTTTTGATTGATGTTTGTATCCGTGTCCGATTTCCCCTCTTTTTTCCGGTTGTCCGATAAAGAGATAGATGAAGCAGAGAAAGTTGTTTCCGTTTATCCTGCAAGATGTACCGAGTATTATGCGTCACTTGCTTCAAAAGATGATTTTTTTGACCCGATAAAAAGAATGGTTTTTCCGTCAATTGAGGAGTTGGGACAGAACCTTCCCGATGATCCTTTTAAGGAGGAGGTGCAATCTCCCGTTCCTTTTATTACTCATAAATATCCCGATAGAGTTCTTTTCGTTGTAACAAATTTTTGTCCTGTTCTCTGTAGGTATTGTATGAGAAAGAGAAATTGGAAAACGAGTTGTTTTGAGATAGGAGAAGATGAAATAAATAGGGCTGTTTCTTATATCAGAGAAAAAAGAATAAGAGATGTACTTATATCCGGTGGTGAACCCTTGACAATTGAGCTTGAAAAGCTTGAGTATCTTTTATCAATGTTAAAAGAAACGGATACAGTTGATATTGTTAGAATAGGGACGAAAATTCCTGTTGTTGCTCCGCAGTTTTTGACAGATAAACTTCTTTCTATTCTTGAAAACGGAAAAAAAGTTTGGATTAACACACATTTCAATCATCCTGTTGAAATCACTTCTCACTCTCGCGAGGCGGTGGAGAAACTGCTTGGAATTGGGATTCCCGTTAACAATCAGTCGGTTCTTTTGAAGGGAGTTAACGATAGAGAGGAAACATTATTTGAACTGTTTTCAGATCTTCAAAGGATAAAAGTCAGACCTTATTATCTGTTTAGGTGTGATCCTGTGAAAGGTGTTTTCCACTTTGCTACATCGGTTAAAGAAGGTATTTCGATTATGAGAAGGTTGCGGCGGCGCTTGTCTCCATTAGCGATACCATATTATGCTATTGACACTTGTAAAGGAAAAATGATTCTTTATCCGGACGGGGTAACGGGAATTAAGATTTAAAAGAGGCATAACAGCCTTTTATCTATAATGTCCCGATAAATTCAGTAATTGTTCTTACCGGTTGACCGGTAGCTCCTAAAGTGTAATATTTCCAGTCTTTTTCAATGAAAGCTGGTCCTGCGATGTCTATATGAATCCATGTTTTAATAGATTCGTCCACGAACTTTTTCAGGAAAAGGGCCGCTGTTATTGCTCCTCCGAATCTTGATTTTCCTACATTTTGTATTTCCGTTTGACTTCCTTTTATCTCCTCTTCCAGATCGATGTCAAATGGAAGAGGCCACATTTTTTCTCCGGTTTTTGTCGATAGTTCCTGAAGTTGACGGGCAATTGCCGGTTTTGTTGAAAACAGTCCGGAAGTGTAATGCCCCAAGGCTACTACACATGCGCCGGTTAATGTTGCCAAGTCTATTATGATATCCGGTTGAAGTTTGGAGCCGTAGATTAAAGCATCAGCAAGTATTAGTCTTCCTTCGGCATCGGTGTTGTGGATTTCAACAGATACCCCGTTTTTGTAAACAATTATATCGTCAGGTCTGTAAGCTTTTCCGTCGGGCATATTTTCAACCGATGGAATTAACGCGTGGATTTCGATATCGGGTTTTCTTTCTCCTATTGCTTTCATTATTCCAAGGATTGCACAGGCGCCGGCTTTATCCATCTTCATTCTTTTCATATATTGGTCTGGTTTTAAATTAAGTCCTCCGCTGTCGAAGGTGACTCCTTTTCCTATAAGTACCACTTTCTTTTTCGGATTTTCCGGTTTGTAAGAAGTATGTATGAATCTTGGAGGGTTTTTACTACCTTTCCCAACAGTTAATATTCCTATCATCTCTTTTTTTTCTAATTCTTTTTCCGTAAATATTTTACATTTGAAGTTATATTTTTTAGAGATAGCTTTTGCTTTTTCCGCCAGGACTTCAGGTGTTATTATGTTTCCGGGTTCGTTTACAAGATTTCTTGTGAAGTTTGCGGCATTTCCCAGGATGATTCCTTCTTCAAACTCATTTCTGTTTTTTTCTTCTCCGTAAACTGTTAATTCTTCAATGACAAATTTTTCCTTTTGATATTTGTTAAATCGATAATTTGATAGCAGAATGCCTTCGGCAAGGGCTTTTGTGAGTTTTAGCCCTTTTTTTTGGTAGTTAAACCCGGTTATTGCTACTTTTTCTATTTTTTTGTTGAGAGCTTCGAATATTCCCTTTCCGACTGCTTTTCTTACTGTTTCTTCGGTGATTTCACTTTTTTTCCCAAGCCCTGTGAATATTAGTATATTTCCTTTGTTTGTGGGAAGAGTTGCAATGTCGCCTTCTTTACCTTTAAAATTTAAGCTTTTTAGTTGAGCGGCGGAGATTCCGACTTTTCGGAGGAAACTTGATATTGAATGGCTTGTTCTACTATTTTCAAAACATCCTAATATAAGTCCTTCCCGGTTTCTAATGTTAATCTCACTTTCCATAAATTCTATCTTCATTTTATTCCTCCGGTTCTCTTTTTTTTGTAAGTTTAAATCCAGCTTCGCTCCATCCTACTATGCCATTTTCAATGTTGAAGATTTTTTTAAATCCCTTTGTGGTAAGGACTCTTGATACTATCTTTCCCGTTCTTCCATCTCTTGAGCATATTATGTAGGGATGGGTTTTATCAAGGGTTTCTATTTTTTTGAAAAAATCTCTCGACATAAAGTTGTAGTTTACAGAGCCGTTTATATGGCCGAGATCGTATTCTTCCGGTGTTCTTACATCCATAACTATTATGCCGTTTTTCATCAGTTTAGCTGCTTTTTCAGGTGGAATTGTTTTGAAGGAGTTGCTCTTTGAATTACCGCAAGATATGAATAGAGATAAGAGTAAAAACAGAAAAGCTGTTAGAGCAGACTTACGCAAGTTTTCGCCTCCGGAAGCAGTTTGGGAAATTATATCAGAGAAGTGGAGAGAAAAACTTTCCCCTCCGAAAGACGATTTATTTTGAATATTTTATGTTTTTAAGTAGCTCCATCTCTTTTAATGTTTTTCCAAGTTGCCATTTTCCGTTAGCAAATGATGTATAATCGGCGCTTCCCATAGCCGCTCCGTATCTTATGGCTGTTCCATAAAATAGCCATGATTGTGTCCAAAGTTTTTCTATCGGTCCATCAAAAGGGTTCTGTCCCTGAGGTATTCCTTTTTCTATGTTTTTCTCCCATACATCAGCAAGTAGATTTGTTGTTTGAGCTATTTGATTGTTTGAATAATCTATCATCCACTTCATCTCTTTAAAGTGGTTATTAACCAGTGTTTGTGCATGGCAGGCCAGACAGACGGCTTTCATGTTTTCCATTCTTTGATTAAGTTCTTTATTGTCGATTACTGCAGACTTTACGGGTGTTCCGTTAAGCTCGTAGGGAAGAGGAAGCCCCATGCTGTTTTTGACTGTAAATGTTTTTGCTGGTTTGGTGTGAGGTGTCGCGTAGATGCCCAGAAGTCTGTAAGGAAGTCTGTCTATTAGTTTATGAGTTCTTCTTGCTATTATGTTTCCGTTTTTATCGACAATCTGGCTTACATGGCAGGTTGCACATGTTGGGGCCGAGAAATCCTTGCCTACAACCCACTGGGGATTTTCGTAGTTCCAGTGGTTTCCAACAGATTTATAAATACTTCCATGTTTAGTTGTCATATATACTTTATATGCTGGTACATCCGGGCCTTTGTGACACTCGCCGCATGTTTCAGGTTTTCTTGCAATTTCCATTGAGAATGTATGCCTTGTATGACATGCACTACAAGAACCTTTTGATCCATCCGGATTTATCCTTCCCACTCCGTGATTCGGCCATCCTTCAAGAACAGGGAACTTCATTTTTCCAAAAGGAGTGTCTTTTTCTTCGTAGCCTTTTACTTTTACTATGGTTCCGTGACATTTAAGGCAGGAAGTCATAAAGTCTTTATCGGTGGCTTTTCCCAGCCTGACTCTTCCGTTATGGTATTTAGCCGAACTAACGGTCGTAGATGCAAGAGTGTGATACACTGGATTTTTCATAAGGTTTGCGTAAGCATTTGCTTTTAGACTTTGAGAAAATTCTTGCGTTTCAAGCGGATGACATGAAGAGCAATCTTTTGGAGTTACAGCTATATGGACTTTAAATCCGTTGTGATCAAAAGTATCCTTGTGTTTTTCGGGGTGCTGAGTATGGCACTCGGCACATCCAACAACAATATTTCTAATGTCTTGGGAAACTGTTTCTGCCGACACTAATCTCGTTGCAGGTTTTTTTCTCATAGCTTCAGCCATTGTAATTTTTGAGTGTTTGCTCTGTTCCCATTGTGTTACGATTCCCGGGGTTACGATTTTATGGCAATTGATGCACTGTTGGCTGGCTTTACTTATCTTAGGTTTTTCCGAACTAACAATTGTCTCTTTAGCTTGTTGTCCGCAGGAAGAGATAATAATGGCTAAAATTGATAATCCTAATGTTTTTCTCATTGTTCCTCCGTTGCAATTTATTATCATTTAAATAATACAACTTTGGAGATGTGATTTCCAGAGAAATATTTGTATTAGACTAAGGGATAATTTCCTGTTGGATTTGCGTTTTGTGGCGGGCCCGGGAGGATTCGAACCTCCGGCCTACGGATTAGAAGTCCGTTGCTCTATCCAGCTGAGCTACGGGCCCTGAAAGGTTGGATAAAATGGTCGGGGCAGCCCGATTTGAACGGGCGGCCTCGTGCTCCCAAGGCACGCGCTCTAACCAAGCTGAGCTATGCCCCGAATTGACAGAGGTAAATATAGGATTTTCTTTTTCCGGTGGCAAGTTGTTTAAACCTTTTTTATGCGATTTCGTTTGAAAATGTTAAACTTAGGATGTTCAATCTTTTGTATGGGAGGCTTTTATGTCTATTGCTTTTATCTTTCCAGGTCAGGGTTCTCAGTATCCGGGAATGGGAAAGGATTTGTACGATGTGTTTCCTGAGGCGAGGGAGGTTTTTGAAGAGGCTTCCGAAGGCGCGAAAATAGATATTACAAAGTTATGCTTTGAATCTTCGGAAGGTGAACTTACCCTTACATATAATGCGCAACCTGCTATTTTCACTTTAAGTGTTGCTATTTTAAATGTACTGAAAAGAAATGGTTTTGATGTTTCTCCAAAACTTGTTGCAGGCCATTCTCTCGGAGAATTTTCTGCCTGTTGCGGTGGTGGAGGTATCTCTGTTGGAGAGGCTGCCTATCTGGTAAGAAGAAGGGGAGAATTTATGCAGGAGACCGTTCCTGAGGGAGTTGGAGGGATGACTGCCGTTATAGGGCTTTCATCCTCTGAAATAGAAGAAGTGTTGGAGAAAGTGTCTTCGGGATTTGTGCAGGTAGCTAATTACAATAGTCCGGAACAGACAGTTATATCAGGAGAAATAAAGGCACTTAAAGAGGCGGAAGAGTTGTTTGAAAATTTAGGTGCTAAGAGAGTTATACGTTTGGCTGTTTCTGCTCCCTTTCATTCTCGTCTTATGAAGCCGGCTGCAGAAAAGTTGAAAGAGGAGATGGAAAAACTTTCTTTTAACATGCTTGAAATTCCTCTTGTTAACAATGCGGATGTTAAAAAGGTTACAGAGCCGGAGGAGTTGAAAGATTCCTTCTATAGACAGATGTTTTCTCCTGTCAGGTGGGTTGAGGATGTAAACTATATGGAGAGAGAAGGTGTGACTTTATGTTATGAAATAGGTCCTAAAAATGTGTTGAAAGGGCTTATGAGAAGAGTTACAAAAAACATTAAAGTTGTAAATGTTGAGAAGCCGAAAGATATAGAAAAAGTTTTGAAGGGATAAATTGAAAATGAGAGTGGCACTTACACCTTTTGATGCTCTTATTGTTGTTGATATTCAAAAGGATTTCTGTCCGGGTGGTGCTTTGCCGGTTTCAGAAGGTGATAAGGTTGTTGAACCGTTAAACAATTATATGGATATGTTTAAAAAGGCTGGTCTTCCAGTTTTTGCGACGAGGGACTGGCATCCTGAAGAGCATATTTCTTTTAGTATCAACGGAGGATTGTGGCCGGTTCACTGCCTTCAAAACAGCGATGGTGCTAAATTTCATGATGATTTGCAATTTCCTTCGGAGATTTTTATTATTAATAAAGGGGATAGTCCGGAGCTTGAGGCGTATTCCGGATTTCAGGGGACAGTTCTTGATGCCCTTTTGAAAGAAAGAGGAGTAAGGAGAATTTTTGTAGGCGGGTTGGCAACGGATTACTGTGTAAAAAACACTGTGATAGGTGGGTTGAACTTAGGCTATGTTGTTTTTCTTTTGTCCGATGCGATAAGGGCGGTTGATATAAAGAGGGGAGATGGAGAAAATTCAATTTTCGAAATGTTGGAGAGGGGAGCTATCGGTATTACATGGGAGGAGGTTAGTTATGGAGGTTAACTATGATCTGGGAACTCTTAATTGTGAAAAGTTACACAAAGCAGCGGTAGATTATCTAACAGGGATTGATTTTGACAAAGATACGTCGGAGATGATCGCTTCTACGGGGGTTGAAAATTTAAAAGAAAATATTGAAGGTTTATTAAAAAACTTAAATTCCGGTAATTTTCAGAAAGCGGCTGATGCTGCACATGCTATAAAGGGTATTTTGTGGAATATGGGATTACAGGAGGAGGGTATGTTGTTTAAGGAAGTTCAACTTGCTGTTCTTGATAATGATCCGGAAGAAAAGGTGGTTTC
The DNA here is from genome assembly GCA_026988135.1 of Desulfurobacterium sp. Lineage (GTDB taxonomy): Bacteria > Aquificota > Aquificia > Desulfurobacteriales > Desulfurobacteriaceae > Desulfurobacterium_A. The sequence continues at coordinate 6,586 of JALSLT010000008.1, read as the reverse complement.
TTGCCTTAAAAAAGCATTCGAATCGATATCTAAATAGGTTTTTTACCGGTTCCAAGATTAAGAAGGGAGCCGAAATAGGGATGTTCCGACGAAAGTTCCTCTTTGATTTTCAAAATTTCCTCTTTTGATTGGAGGAATATTTCGGTTATTTTAGGGTCAAATTTTTTTCCTGCATTCTCCTCTATAAATTTTATTACTTTTTCTGCTTTCCACCCTTTTTTGTAAGGTCTAACTTCTCCTAAAGCATCAAATACATCAGTTACGGACACTATTCGTGCTTCTATAGGAATTTCTTTTCCTCTTAATCCGTAAGGATAGCCTGTTCCATCCCAGTTTTCGTGGTGGTAGAGGGCAATTTTTGCGGCCATATGAATGACTTTAACTTTACTGTTTGATAGAAGTCTGAATCCGTAAATTGTATGTTTTTTCATAATTTCAAACTCTTCAATAGAGAGTTTTCCTTTTTTCTTCAATATATTATCGGGGATACCTATTTTTCCTATATCGTGAAGAGGAGATGCAAGGTATATGTCTTCTGAAAACTCGTTACTGAATCCCAATTTTCTTGCTATCAATTTTGAGTATGATGCAACCCTTTCAATATGATCTCCGGTCATTTCGTCTCTAAATTCTGCTGCCATAGAAAGACGAAGTATAATCTCCCTGTCCCTTGTTTTTATCTCTTTAAGATTTCTTTCTATCTCATATTTTAGAAGTGATGTTTTGTTCTGAAGAAGTTTCTCTTTAAGACGGAGATGTAAAAGGTTTTTTACTTTTGGAAGGAATTCAAGCTTGTCTATCGGTTTTGTTAAAAAGTCCGTAGCCCCGAGCTCTAAAGCTTCCCTTTTAACATTTCGTGCATGTTCGGCTGTTACCATAATAAAAATAACCGATTCTTTATCCGGTAGTTTTTTTAGCTCTTTTATCAGATCTATTCCGTTTATTTCCGGCATGACATAATCGGAAATTATCATGTCAACACTGTTTTCCTCTATGAAATCGAGAGCGTCTTCGGGATTGTCAAAAGATTTTGTTTTTATTGGTATGGGGAAGTCTATCTGCTTTATAAGTTCTTCCATAAATATGAGAAAGAAAGCTTGATCGTCTATGAGAACGATGGTTATGTTTTCCATCAGCTACTTTCCTTTACAGATAGTGTGAACTTCCTATCTATGTTTTTTACTTTTAACCCTGCTTCTTTAGCAAGCTCTTTCGCTAGCCAATCGGAATATCCTTCTACGTATAAGATTTTCTTAATTCCGGCGTTTATTATCATCTTTGTACACAAACTGCATGGGCAGTGGGTGCAGTAAAGAGTGGCTCCTTTTGTTGATACTCCATGAAGAGCAGCCTGGATTATTGCGTTTTGCTCCGCATGTAATCCCCTACACAGTTCGTGCCTTTCTCCGCTTGGTACGTTAAGTTTCTCTCTCAGGCAACCAACCTCATCAGGATGTTTTAGTCCTGCCGGAGCTCCGTTGTATCCCGTTGCAATAATCCTTTTGTCTTTAACAAGAACGGCACCTACTTTTCTTCTTATACAGGTAGAGCGACTTGATACCATGTAAGCTATTGAGATGAAATAGTCCTCCCATGAAGGTCTGTTCATGCTTTCCCTGTTGCAATTTCAAGAATCGATTTGAACATTGTTAATCCGTTTGTGCTTCCTAAAATATTTTCAGAAGCTCTTTCAGGGTGTGGCATAAGGCCGAAAACATTACCTTTCTTGTTGCATATTCCGGCTATGTTATTGACGGAGCCGTTTGGATTGAACTTTTCATCAATGATTCCTTCAGGAGAACAGTATCTTACGATTACTTGATTGTTTTCCTCAATCTCTTTTAAGGTTTCTCTATCGCAGGTATAGTTTCCTTCTGCGTGGGCTATCGGAATGTAAATAACCTCTTCTTTTTCGTAAAGATTGCTAAAAGGAGTAGAGTTGTTTTCTATTTTAAGGTGTACAAATTTACAGATGAAGGAAAGGTTTTTGTTTGGTAGCATTGCTCCGGGCAAGAGTCCCATTTCGAGTAGTATCTGAAAACCGTTGCAGATGCCCATAACGAGCCCGCCTTTTTCCGCAAAATCGTATATCGCTTCCGATATTGGAGAGAGCTTTGCCATTGCTCCTGTCCGTAGGTAATCTCCGTAAGAGAAACCTCCCGGTATGATAATACAGTCTATATCGTTTAAGTTACTGTCTTCATGCCACAAATATTTAGCCTTTTCATGGATAACTTCTTCTATAATCCATCCTATATCTTTGTCACAGTTGCTTCCCGGATAAACAGGTATTCCAAATATCATTTCGCTACCTCGATTTTGTAAGAGTATTCCTCTATTACGGGATTAACCAAAAATTTCTTTGCCATTTCTTCTATTTCTTTTTTTATCTCTTCTTCCCTTTCCGCCTCTATTTTCATTGTTATGTATTTCCCGACTCGTACCTCTTTTACTTTATTAAAGCCAAGGCTATAAGCGGCTTTCTCAACTGCAACCCCCTGAGGATCGAGTATGCCTTTCCTGTATGATATGAAAACTTTAACATTGTAAGTTGCCATAACACTCTCCTCTGTTGCATAATTTAGAGAAAATTTTAGCATATTTGGAGTTTATGGTGCTTAGAAGGTGTGATAGATGTCAGTTTGTTAAGCCTTACTTTGCTTATTTTGTGGGAGAAGCTCTTTCTATACATCTTATTCCGATTATGGAACCTATTGTCAATCTTGTTTTTCTTGTTTTGGTACCTTTTGTGGTTTATCGAAAAAAATTGGAAGAACTTGGTTTTAAAAACTTTCGTCGAGGATTTTTTTTCGGTCTTTCCGCATTTATTTTTTTGCCTTTTTTAAGATTTCCACTTTCTCCGTTTCCTTTTGTTGATGCATTTGCTCAATCTTTGTTTTTCAAAGGTTTTTTCTATTCGGTTTTTGAGAACGAAATGCTTTTTTGGAAATTTTCAAGGTTGAATTTGATATCAAGTTTCCTATACTTCCTTGTTTTTCTGGGAGTGAGCGGTTCTTTTCTTGCGGTGTCCTATTTTGTCGTTTCTGTTATAACAGGTATTCTCTACGAGGAGAGCGGTTCTCTGCTTTCCTCGATACTATTCCATACCGGATTTTTTATTTCAACACTTTCTGTGCTTTTTAGATAAATTTATTTAGCTTAGATAAGTTTATTTGGAATGGAGGTGAATTTTGTGGTTCGTTTTTTTTGCGTTGGTTGTGTTTTTAGCGGATAGAATTACCAAGTTTTTTGCGTATAAGTATCTTTACGGGAAAGCAGTAATGGTAATTCCCGGATTCTTTAGGCTTGTTTATGCAGAGAACAAAGGTGCGGCTTTTAGTCTTTTTGCTTCGTTTTCCGGTTTTTCAAGGGTCTTTTTTCTTATTCTTATTCCTGTAGTTGTTGTGGCGATTATTATCTATTTTCTATTGAGAAGAAATTTGGCTTTTTCTGAAAAGCTTGCTCTTTCACTGATTTTGGGTGGTGCCGTAGGAAATCTTTATGACAGAATTGTTTACGGGAAAGTTATAGATTTTGTAGATTTTCATTTAGGAAATTATCATTGGCCTGCTTTTAATGTTGCTGATGTTGCGGTGTTTGTTGGGACGCTGATTTTACTTTCCGGTTATTTTTTGAAAAATTCGAAGAAAGATAGTGTGATACAATAATTATCCTTCCATACCATATTTTTTATAAAAATCGATTTACAGGAGGCAGAAATTGGATAGAAAAAAAATAACTGTCGTTGGAGCGGGAAATATAGGAGCCACATTGGCTCTTTTGCTTGCAAGGAGAGAAGTTGCGGATGTGTATCTGATAGATATTGATGAAGGTATTGCAAAAGGGAAAGCACTTGATATTATGGAGGCTTCTCCTATTCTTGGTTTTAATTCCAGGGTTTACGGTACGGGAAATTATGCAGATACGGCCAATTCCGATTTGGTAGTTATTACGGCGGGTTTTCCCAGAAAGCCGGGGATGAGCAGAGATGACCTACTGTTTAAGAATTTCGAGATTGTTAAAAATGTAACCGAGCAGATAAAGAAGTATTCTCCCGAAGCCTTTATTATAGTCGTTACCAATCCACTTGATGCTATGAGCTATACAGCTCTTAAAGTTTCGGGATTTCCAACCCATAGGGTTATGGGAATGGCCGGAGCTCTTGATGCTGCGAGATTTGCATATTTTCTTTCGGAAAAGACAGGAATTTCTGTTGAAAATATAAGAGCGTTTGTTATAGGAAGTCACGGGGATGATATGGTTCCTCTTAAAAACTATACGACAATAAGCGGGATTCCCGTTAAATATTTTCTTTCCGATGAGGAACTTGAAAAACTGGTGGATAGAACAAGGTTTGCGGGGGGAGAAATAGTATCTTTGTTAAAACGTGGAAGTGCTTTTTACGCTCCTGCGGCTTCTATTCTTGATATGGCGGTTTCTATTTTATGGAATAAGAGGAAGATTATTTCCTGTAGTGTTTTCCTTGAAGGAGATGCGGGTAAATATTACGGAGCTGAGGGGCTTTGTGTAGGTGTTCCGGTTATTCTCGGGAAAGAAGGTGTTGAGAGGGTTGTGAAACTGGAGCTTTCCGATGTAGAAATGGCCCAGTGGAAAAAATCGGTGGATTCTGTTAAAAAACTTATTGATAAACTACCTCTTTAGGGGATTTGATAATGAGAGAGATTAGCGCAGAGAATATAAGAGAAACGGTTAAAAAAATGTGTATTGAAGCTAATTATTATTTGCCCGATGATGTTCTTTCTGCTTTTGACGAAGGTATAAAGAAAGAGGTTTCTACAGTTGGAAAAAATGTTTTAGGAATCTTAAAAGAGAACGCTTCGATAGCTGCGAAGAATCAGATTCCGTATTGTCAAGATACCGGGTTTGCCGTATTTTTTGTTGAGATTGGTCAGGATGTGAGAATTGTTGAGGGTGATATAAATAAAGCAATAAAGGAAGGGGTTGCCGAAGGTTATACCGAAGGTTATTTAAGGAAATCGATAGTAGATAATCCTCTCTTTGATAGAAAAAATACCGGGAATAATACTCCCCCGATAATTCATTTCAGTATTGTGCCCGGAGATAAGCTTAAGATAAAGATGGCGGCAAAGGGTGGTGGAAGTGAAAATATGAGCCGTCTCGCAATGCTTAAGCCTGCCGATGGTGTTGAAGGGGTTAAGAACTTTGTGCTGAATGCTGTTAGTGAAGCGGGACCAAATCCCTGTCCTCCGATAATTGTAGGTGTAGGAATAGGCGGGACTTTTGAAAAGGTGGCATACCTTGCAAAGAAATCCCTTATGAGACCTATAGGAGACAGAAATAAGGACCCAAGATATGCAGCTCTTGAAGAAGAGTTACTTGAAAACATAAATAAGCTTGGCATAGGTCCGGCAGGATTTGGAGGTAAAGTTACAGCTCTTGATGTTAAAGTAGAGTGGCATCCTTGTCACATAGCTTCTCTTCCGGTTGCAGTAAATATCCAATGTCATGCTTCAAGACATAAAGAGATAGAGTTTTAGTTTTTCTAATAGGGAACGGATTTTCCGTATCCCCTTTCCGATTTCTCTAATGTTATAATTTCCTTAAAGTTAATTATGGAGGTAAGGTGTGGATAGTCTGTCTTTGAGAGTTAAAAATATGTCTTCGTCTCCTACTATGGCTATAACTTCAAAAGCAAAGGAGATGAGAGCGAAGGGTATAGATGTTATAGGTTTTGGAGCTGGTGAGCCTGATTTTGATACTCCTGTTCATGTAAAAGAGGTGGCTATAGAAGCGATTAAGAAAGGGTTTACGAAATATACTGCTGCAGCCGGGATTCCTGAGTTAAGGGAGGCCATTGTACGGAAGCTTTTGAGAGATAATGACATAGAGTATTCTTCGTCTCATGTTGTGGTAACGGATGGTGCGAAGTTTGCCCTTTTCTCTTTGATGTTATCGATTATCGAAAAAGGAGACGAGGTCGTTATTCCTGCTCCTTATTGGGTAACCTATCCCGAGCAGGTTAAGTTTGCCGGTGGAAAACCGGTGTTTGTTGATACGAAGGAAGAGGATGGTTTCGTTTTTACGGTAGAGCTTCTGGAGAAGGTAGTTTCCGAAAGGACAAAACTTTTGATTCTTTGTTCTCCGAGCAATCCTACTGGTGCGGTGATTCCTGAAAGAGAGTTAAAGAGAATAGGTGAGTTTTGTGTTGAAAGGGGGATTTTAATTGCTTCCGATGAATGTTATGAAAAGCTTGTTTATGAAGGAAAACATGTAAGTATAGCTTCTCTTTCGCCTGAAATTAAAAAGATAACAGTTACTATAAACGCTCTTTCCAAAGCTTACTCTATGACGGGCTGGAGAGTGGGTTATGCTGCTGGACCTTCGGAAATTATCTCATCCATGGTGAAAATAAATTCACAATCTGTCTCAAATGTTAACTCCATTGCCCAGAAGGCTGCGGTTGCGGCTTTAAATGGTCCTCAGGAGTTTTTGCGAGAGTGGTTGGAAGCGTTTAATGATAGGCGGAGATATATGGTGGAAAGGTTTAGCTCTGTTCCTGGCGTTTCTTGTGGAGTTCCAAAAGGTGCTTTTTACGCTTTCCCGA
>JALSLT010000007.1 GCA_026988135.1 Desulfurobacterium sp. | reverse complement strand
CATGATGGTTGCAGACCACCTAAGAGAAGAAGAGTTTAATGGAGGTAGTTGATGGCTAGATATAGAGGTGCAAAGTGGCGTATAGCACGTCGTTTAGGTGCTAATATTTATGTTGGGGAAGAGAAATCCCAAAAAGGTAAAGCTATTACTGATAAAAGACCCTATCCTGCTGGTCAGCACGGGAGAAGCAGAAGGAAAATCTCCTATTACGGTCGCCAGCTTATGGAGAAGCAGAAGGTTAAGTATTATTATGGTGTAAGAGAGGAGCAGTTTAGACGTTTTTACGGAATGGCCGAAAGGATGAAAGGTCAAACCGGTGAAAATCTCCTTAAGCTTCTTGAAAGCAGATTAGATAATGCTGTTTACAGACTTGGGTTTGGTAAATCTCACAGGCATGCAAGACAGCTTGTTGTTCATGGGCATATCCTCGTTAATGGCAAAAAGGTTACAAGACCTTCTTTTCTTGTAAAGCCGGGAGATGAAATCGGAGTTAGAGAGAAGAGCAGGAATGTTCCTGATATAACTGCAGGTATTGAGCTTGCTAATCAAAGAGGTATTCCTTCATGGCTTGAGCTTGATGCGGACAATTTTAAAGGAATCGTGAAAGCCGAGCCTACAAGAGAAGAGATTGAGATTCCTATTGCAGAGAACCTCATTGTCGAGCTTTACTCTAAGTAATAGCTAACCCTTAGTGGAGGAAATAATGATTGAATTTATTAAACCTGAAACATTTCGCTGGGAGGAGCACGGTGACTCCTACGGAAGGTTTATCGTTGAACCTCTTGAAAAGGGGTATGGTGTAACTGTTGGTAATGCACTGAGAAGGGTGCTTCTTTCCTCCATAGAAGGTGCAGCACCTACTGCTGTAAAGTTTGAAGGTGCGTGGCACGAGTTTACTACTCTTCCTGGAGTAGTTGAAGATTTGACAGAGATAGTGCTTAATATAAAGGAGTTGAGATTTTCTGTTCACGGTGAAGGTCCTATATTCATAGAGCTTAGAAAAAAAGGTCCGGGGAAAGTGGTTGCTTCCGATTTTGATATTCCTTCACAGCTTAAACTTCTTACTCCGAATAAAGAGATAGCTACTCTTGATAATGAAAGTTCCGAGTTAGAGATTCATTTACGTATAGATAAAGGTAAAGGGTTTGTTCTTTCTGAAGAGATACAGGAAATTTTCGATATTTCGACTCTCGGATGGATAGCTCTTGATGCCGATTTTTCTTCTGTCAGAAAAGTCTCTTTTAAGGTGGAAGATACAAGAGTTGGAAGAAGAACCGATTATAATAAGCTTACGATGGAGATATGGACTGATGGAGGAGTGACCCCTAAGGAAGCTCTTGCAAAGGCGAATTCTATTCTTATTGACCATTTCTCTTCCGTTATGACAAATCTTACGGAAGTAGCTTTTGAAACGCCTGTTGTAGAGGCTAAGCAGAGTAATGAGTCAGAACAGGATGAGAAGCTTTCCATGACGTTGGAAGAAGCAGGGCTTAAATCGAGAGCTTTAAGGGCTTTAAACGAGGCTGGAATAGGGACCATAGGAGAGCTTCTCAAATTGGCGGAAGCTGACCTTAAAAAGATGAAAGGTCTGGGGAATAAGTCCATTTCTCAGGTTAAAGAGGTTCTTGCCTCTTTAGGACTTGAACTTTCTGGAGGTAAAGAATGAGACACAGAATAAAAAGGAAGAAACTCGGAAGGCCATCTGAGCATAGAGTCATGATGCTTAGAAACCTTGTTACCGATTTGATGGAGCATGGCAAAGTTATTACGACTATTGCCAGGGCAAAGGAACTTAGAAGATTGGCGGATAAAGTTATAACTAAAGCCAAATCGGAAGATAAATTAAAAGCGATAAGAGAAGTTGGTGCTATTGTTACTAAAAAGGATATTACTTTTAAAGTTGTAAATGAGGTAGCTCCTAAGTATGCTAATAGAAACGGAGGTTATACAAGACTTCTTCATTACGAGTTTAGAAAAGGTGATGCATCTCCGACAGCTATTGTTATGCTTGTTGATACTGAAGAATCTTCCGACTGATTTTTTCTAAAATCTATAATATATAATTAAGGGGGAGTTTAAACTCTCCCTTTTTTATTTTGTAACTGTTAAAAGGTTGATGAATGGGAAGATTAAAAATTTATCTCTTGTCAATTTTATTTCTGCTTTCTTCTTGTTCCCTTAATTATTCTGAGAACAGGGATTCAAAATGGCTTTTTGCAGTATATATGATGGGTGATAATAATCTTTCCGAAATGGCCACTTATGACTTGAAAGAGATGATGGATGTGGGTTCTGATGAAAATGTAAGAGTGGTTGTTCTTTGTGATAGGGGAGAAGGACCTACTATTTATGAAGTGAAAAGAAATTTTTTAGAACCGATTAAAGTTTATTCGACTCTTGATACCGGGAATCCTGATACGTTTAGAAATTTTCTGGCTACCTTAAAGGAGAGCTTTTCTTATGAACATTTAGCTCTGGTTCTTTGGGACCATGGAAACGGTTGGGATATTACGGGAGTTGATGATTCTTCTAAAAGCTATCTGTTTGTTAAAAACGTCTATGATGTTTTTAACAGTACGGGAACAAAAGTTGACCTTTTAGGTTTTGACGAATGCTTGATGGGAATGATGGAGGTTTTATATACTTTTAAGGATGTTGCAACTGGAATTGTTGTTTCCGAATATCTTGAGCCCGGAACGGGATGGGATTATAGGTTAACTTTAAGCAAGTTTAAAAATAGCGGAAATTATTCTATTGATTCTTTTGGAAAAATTATAGTTGATAGTTATTATCTCTCTTATGAGAATATGCCGGATGCTACACTTGGTTATTATAAAAGCGAAACCGTGAATGGTATTTTGGTCGCTTTAAATGATGTTATAGGTTTTTATTCTACGTTTTCTACCGATTTTAAAGAGGCCAGGAAAAACAGTGTATCTGTTTACTACTATTCCTATATAGACCTTCTCTCTTTTGCGGATGCTCTTTTAAATAGTACGGATAGTGGATTGAGAGCTGCAGCGTTGCAATTGAAAACAGAGGTGAAGAGCGGTTATTTTAAAACCACTAGCCCGGAGTTGAGAGGGATTTCCATCTATTTTTCTGAAAATAAAACAGATTTGATTGATGCTTATTTTGACTTTAAATTCAATAAATTTGCTGAAACGAATTGGCCGCAATTTTTGAAAGAGTATTTGGGAATTTAATATGGGGAAGTTGAAAGCAGCTATTTTTATGTTTTTGTTGCTGCTATTTTGTCCGTTGGTTTCCTTTGGGGCCGAAGTTTATTTTAAAGGTGGATTGGGCGTTTCCTCTATTGAAAATTACAACCGTTTTTTTAAAGATTACCCGGCATTTATACAGGAAGATGGTTCTGTTTCTTTAAATCTTTCTGTTTTGTCACTGTTTGAGAGTAAATATCTCTATCTTCAGGGGGAGTTTTTTACCGTATCCTCCCAATCGTCGGTTTATTACTATACGGGTGAGGTGAACGATTACAGTATATATGCCACTTATCTGGGAGTTTCCGCGGGGATATTTTCTCAACAAGGGGAATATTACTTTCTTGTCGGTCCTATGTTCTCAATGAAGCTTAACGAGTTATTTACCGCTGGATATGAGAATTTCAGCACTGACTTTCTTGAGGATTTTCCATGGTGGTTTACAGTTGAAGTAGGAAGGCAGTTCTACGGGAAAAAATTCCTTGTCGGGATAAAATTCTTGAAATCGTTGAGTGCTGTTTTGAAACCATATAATGGCAAAGTGGCTATTCTCTCTTTTGTTTTTTCTTACCGGTTTTCCAATAATAGATAAAAAGGAAGGGTTCCGATACGTATCGGAACCCTTTTAACTTAGAATGCAGGATATTCCGAAAAAGCTGTTGCATTTACCATTGTGGTGTTGTTTGATGTTAAGTCTATAAGGAAAACCTCTGTTGATGTTGAGTTTCCTAAGTTTACAGCTGCTTCAGCCAAGAATCTGTCTCCTACACCATCAAACATAAAGTTTAACACTTCTTCCGGATTTACATTTATAGTGTGCTCTTCATTCAATGTTTCCGGATTTATGAATTTTAATGTTCCTGTATCATTGTCATATACGGAAATGTACTGTAATCCAAAACGCGGTGTATTTTCAAGCTTGAAAGTTGTTCCCATAACTTCTCCTGCGTATTGATTTGCAGCCTTTGTAGAGGTACCCCCTATAGTATAAACGTAGGTTCCTGTTGAGTTTTGAAAAAACAGATGGTTATCATAGAATAAACCGGCATATGATGCTCTCTCGGGAGATACGGTATATGTGGTTGTTCCGTTGGTTGCTATAAGGCCTGTTTCCGGGATGGTATAGGAAACAAAGCCGGTTTTTGAAACTTCAAGATTGCTCCAAAAATATGCTGAAGTAGTAGTTGTAGAATTAAGAGTTGTATAGGATTTCGTTGAGATATCTATTTTTCCGCTCTGTATTTTCCCAAAATAGCCGGGCTCAAGTGGATCTGTAGCAAGTAAATCTTTTGGTGTGAACTCGAGGGTATAGATATAACCATTACTAAATTCCGCTTCCTGTATTTGTTCAAGAGTGGTTTTGTATAGCTCAGCCAGTGTGTTGTTAGATGGATAAAAAACGGTCACGGCATCTTCATCACTGGAACTATCCGTATCAACAAGGAAGTAAATATTACTGTTTGAAAAATCAGCACCTATTTCGTTAATGTTGGAAACAGATATTGCTGTTGTGATTGGAGAACACCTACCGCTCCGATATCA
>JALSLT010000006.1 GCA_026988135.1 Desulfurobacterium sp. | reverse complement strand
TTCTCATCCGAAAGAAGTTCTTTCTCCATTGCTGTATCTTCCTCTTCCGTTTCACCTCTCTTTCGGGTTCCGGCAATAGGTCGGGTTTCAATCTTTTCATCGGTTACTCTTACCAAAACTTCCGGAGAAGCTCCTACAATCTGAAAGTCTTTGTAGTCAAGAAAGTACATATAAGGAGAAGGATTTATAAATCTTAAAGCTCGGTAGAGGGTTAAAGCATCACTTTTGAACGGTTTTTCAAATCTTCTGGAAAGGACTACCTGAATAGCGTCTCCCGCCTTTATATACTCTTTTGCCTTTTCAACGGCTATGGCAAAATTTTCATCAGAAAAGTTAACATCCCAGTCTTTTCCGAAAGTTCTGCCGTTTTCCATTTCAAAAGCAGGAAGTTTGTTTCCCATAGCTATTTCTATACGGTTTAGAAATTCCGTAACTTCCTCGTAAACCTCTTCAACGGGAGAATAATCCCTAACAATTATGTAGCCTATGATTTTCATGGTTTTTGTAACATTATCGAATACAACAAGACTTCTGGGAACAGAAAAAACCATATCGTAAAGCATGGAATCTTCTTTGTTTTTCGGATTTACCTGTCTTATTTTCGGCTCAAAAAATTTTACGGTATCGTATCCAAGGTAGCCGAAAAATCCGCCCCATATCCTGGGGAGATTTGGAGTCTTATAAGCTCGGTACTTGCGAAACTCCTCTTTCAAAATACTTAAAGGGTCATTTTCCGTTTCTTTTATTTCAATTCTTCCGTTTCTATTTATCTCTGTAAACTTCTCTTTACTTTTTACAGTTACAAGGTTACCTATTCCTATTACGGAGTATCTTCCCCATTTTTCTCCTCCCTCTACACTTTCAAGTAAAACATTGGCTCCTAATGGTTTAAGTTTTACGAAAGCGGAAAGAGGGGTTTCAAAGTCGGCAAGAAGTTCCCTGTAGATGGGAATTAAGTTGTATCCTTTGGCTACGAGTGATTTGACAGAGCTAAGATTCATAATAGCTTCCTCTCAACTTTATATTTTATCGAGTTTGATAATTATACCTTTTGGATGTAACGGGACGAAAAAAAGAAAAAAAGGTAGAATTATTTTTACTCTTTCCATAAATTACTATAAACACAAAAGCTGATGGAGGCTTGATATGTCAAAAAGAGTTGTTCTCGAGAAGACGGTTGAAAAGGTTGGAAATTACTATGAAGCCGTTCATGTTGCCGCAAAAAGAGCAAGATCTCTATATGAGCAGGATTCATACACTTTTGGTGTGGATATCCATGGAGAAAAACATAAAAAAACGGTTATAGCTCTTCTTGAGATTACAGAAGGGAAAATCTGTCCGAAAAGGGATTAACTGTATGGAAGTAAAAATTGTTGAAAATAGGAAGTTAGCGGGGAAGGATTTTCTCCTTACGGTTGAAGTCCCGGATATTATCGCTAATAAAATAAAGCCCGGTCAGTTTGCAATGGTTGATGTTCGACATTTTAGCCAGACAGACCCTTTGCTTAAAAGGCCTCTCGGAATTTTTAATATTGAAGGAAAAAATGTTAGCTTTATATACAGAGTTGTGGGAAGAGGTACGAAACTTCTTACGGAGATGGAAGATAAGGTTGATTTGATTCTTCCCCTTGGAAATTATTTTATTGACGATGTTGGCAGGTATCTTTTCATTGCAGGTGGAATAGGTATAGGCGGTGTTTTTCTTGCTGCAAAAAAGTTTTTACAAAATGGAAAAAAAGTTAAGGTCGTTTACGGAGGCAGAGAAGAGAAGGATCTTTCTGCGTTTCCTTTTTTAAAGAAATATGATATCCCCTTCCTATCCGTGACGGAAGATGGAAGTTGTGGAAAAAAAGGGCTTGTAACGGATTTTATTTCAGAATTTAAAGATTACAGATGGGTAGCTTGTGGTTCGTCAGGTATGTTAAGGGCTGTTAAAAATTTGGCAAAAAAAATTGGAGTCGAGTGTTACGTTTCTATTGATGAGAGAATGGCCTGTGGAGTTGGTGGGTGTCTTGGTTGCGTTGTTAAGACAAAGAGCGGCTATAAAAGAACATGTGTAGAAGGCCCTATCTTTAAAGCCGATGAAGTGGAAATTTAAAAGAGGATTGTATGTCGAAAGGGTTTGGGAAAATAAAACAGGAATGGCTTGATAAGTGTGTAAGATGCGGTTCCTGCAGGAATGTCTGCCCGGTGTTTAATTCAACTTTTGAAGAACCGTCGGTTTCCCGGGGAAAAATATCCCTTATAGATATAATAAAAAAAGGTTATGGAAAACTTGATAAAGAAGTGGCGCTTATTTTTAAAAAATGTACTACATGTTTAAGATGTAATGAAATATGTGCAATGGATGTTCCTTATGAGGAGATAATAATTACGGCCAGGGAAGCGGCAACGGAAAAATTCGGGTTATTTCCTCAAGAAATAGCAGCTACATCTCTTTTAAAGGATGAAAATCTTCTTAATATGGCGGGAAATTTTTCTCGACTTGCGTATTTTGTTTTCAAAGATTCCGGAAGTAGCGGAAATCTTGTTTCAAAATTTCCGATTCCGGGAAAAGGAACAGCAGTAGTACCGGCTTTTAAGCCGGGAAAATTCAACTATAAGAATCGGGAATTTGAGCCTGAAGGAGAGACTAAGGGTAAACTTATCTATTTCCCGGGATGTATGTTTAGCAGAGCATATACGGAAACATCTAAAAATATTGTAAAAGTTCTCAATTTTCTTGGATATAAAGTGTTTGTGCCATCAGATTTGAACTGCTGCGGAGCTCCTTCACTCCACGCAGGTGATAAAAAAAGTTTTTTAAAGCTAAAAGAAAACAACGTTTTTGTTTTGAATAACTTTGAAGCTGACGGAATTGTAACAGGATGTGCAACCTGCTGTCATAATTTAAAGCATAACTATATGGAGTTAAATAAACCTGTTTATCAATTTTTAGAGATTTTGGAAAAACATCTTGACGATATTTCCGAGTTGAAGATTGATAAACCCGTAACTGTAACCTGGCATCATCCCTGCCATATAGTAAGAGGGCAGAACATACCTAAAAACATTCCTGAGAAAATATTAAATTCAATAAAAGGTATAAATTATGTGGAGATGAACGAATCCGACAACTGCTGTGGAATGGGAGGTTCTTTCAAGATGGTTCATCCTGGGGTTTCGGATAAAATACAGAGAAAGAAAACCCTAAACATATTAAGGACAGATGCCGATAATGTGATTACCGAGTGTCCAGGGTGTATAATGAATATTGCCGAGGGACTTGAAAAGGAAGGGACAACCATAAATTGCAAACATACGGCAGATATTCTCGCGGCTTGTTTAAAACTCTGATTAAACCGAAGGTGTTTATGGGATTATCAAGGAAGGCAGTTGTTTTCTTGTTTCTGTTTCTGATTCTCTTGTCCGGATGTCAAAAAAGGCAAGATATAAATATACTTTCTTATGAAAAATATCTTCTCTTGCCCTTTTATATAGAGGAAAATTATGGGAAATTAACCCTTAAAGACGGAGCGATAAAATTAACATATGTAAAGAACAGTGCAGGTTTTATCAGATTTTTAAACTTGTCAAAATATAATGTAGTTATAATTGATAGTTTTACATTTGATTTTTTAAGGAGGATGGATGATTCTTGGGTTAAAGTTTGTGAGATTGCCGAAAAAACACCGGCGATATATAAATTGCAAAAAGGCGAAGGGTCTGGGCGATTTTATGCATTAAATACGCCGGTTTATAGAAATCTTATTAAAGAAGATGTTTTGTTTGTCGGTAGTTTTGATAATCTAAAAGATAAGAAAAGGATTTACTTTAAAGATTTGCTTCCCAAATTTACGAAGCTAAAAGGAATAGGAAAATTAAATTTCTATCTTTGTGTTAGAAAGAATAGTCCGGCTATAGAAAATGAGAATCTTAAGACATTGCTTTCCATTTTGCAGGAAGGTATTGTTTATACGAATGATCCTGTTGTTGTTAGGTATGTTTCTTCTATTAAGCATATAGAATCTTCGGGGATATTTAAGTTTAAAAATTGCTTTTAGATAAGGAAGGAATGTTGCTTTATGGGAAAACGGCTAAATATAGAAGTGACAAAATTTTGGTTGCTTTTGAGCATATCTGCGGCGGTTACGGTACTTACTGTTTTTTTTTCATTCAGTATGATAAAAGCAGGAATAAAACCGTTTATAAAAAAGAATGTTATTTCTATGATCAAGCAAGATATGGAGTCAAAAGTAATAGTCTCAAAAGGTAAACAAGATATCGATATAGATGTTTTTCACCAGTTTCCTTATGTAAAAAAAGCTTATATTGGGAAAATACCGTTTAAAATCTCTTCAAATGTAACGGAAAAAGTAATAGAGAAGGATGGGTGTATTGTTATCTATAAAAAATTTATTTTTCCGGATGGCTCCGTTCCCGCCGCTCTTGAGATTGATTGTGAAAAGATAGATAGTGAAGCTTCGGTTATTGCAACCAGGCTTAGTGCTCTGGAATTTTTTATCGTTCTATTGCTTCAGCTTTCTGTTCTTTTTGCCGTAAGGGATTTATTCCTTCTCCCTTTAAGAGATATTAAAAAAGAGATAGATAAAGTATCTGCCGGAAAACTTGTGCACCTTCCTGTCGGTAAAAATGATGAATTCGGAAAGATAAGAAAAAAGATAAATGAGATGATAGATAATATAAAGGACAGGACGGTAAAAGAAGATATTATGTATCAATTTATCCATCTTTTAACTGCCGGAAAGGGTTTTAACGGAGAGTTTTTGCAGTTG
>JALSLT010000005.1 GCA_026988135.1 Desulfurobacterium sp. | reverse complement strand
TTTTAGAAATTTGTAAAACTACCATATCTCCAGCACTTTATCCGCAGCTTTAACCATTTGATAAATTTTCTCTATTTTTTCTATAGGAAAAGCTCCGTCAGAAGCACACTTTTCAATTAAAACAGCTTTAGCAAAGGAAAAGAATTTTCCTCCGTTACTTAAAAACTTTTTCAAGTAAGTACTTAAACCCATATTTTCAAGATCAAGAACATTTTTATCAGGACAACAATTCAAAAAAGCTATGGAAACCTCATCCCCCACTTTTAATCCGGCAATACCAAGCTTTATTGCGGTCCTTACTTTACAATAATCCCCACTACCCAAAATAATTAAAATTTTCATACTTCCCTCCACAAAATATATTTCAATTTTTATTACCATTTTATACCTTTAATAATACTTTCAGCAATAGATAACCTCTTTCAATTATCATTAGGATTCCAGCTTTTAATTATGGAAATGAACAGTTTGGATATTGGGAGAAAATGGATTATTGTATAAAATCATCATTCTTTTTAACTGATTTAGATTTATTTATCCGTAAACTAAAAACGCTCAAAATAAAAAAGGGGGCTTTAAAGCCCCCTTTTAAGATTTTTCAGCAAGTTAATTTTTAAAGGCCCTCAGGTCTATTAACATCGTAAAGAACATCATCCATAGGATGTCTGTAAAGAGGCATCGCAAGTCTTTTTTCGTCAAGGATATGCCCTATAAATCCAATTGACCTTCCAAGAACAAAAAACGCGTTAAAAGCACCTGCATTGATAAGCTCATCAATTTCCGAATCGGAATAACCAAGATTTCTAAACATATCAACAAGGAGAACACCTATGGTTCCGTCCACGTTAAGAATAAGGTTCTCTTTCTTAGCTGTTGTAACCTTCTCAACCTCAAGGGCAAAGTTAAGAAGCTCCGTTGCGGGAAAACTCTCTTTTGCAAAGTTTTTCAAAAGCTCTACCCTTTTATCGGGATTCTTTGTAGATTTAATTCTGTGACCGATACCTGGAATCGGAACCTTTTCAACATTCTTCATATAATCAACAAACTCAAACGGATCCATACCCTGCTCTTTTGCAAATTTAAAGTATTTAGCAGCACCATCAATAGCACCGCCAAACCTCGGACCAATTGTAAGAATACCTGTTGTAAGAGCAGACATCAAATCTTTTCCGGCTCTTGCAGTAACTTTGGCGTTGTGAGCCCCTGAAACACACGGACCGTGATCAGCAACAACTTTAATAACCATATCTATAAAGGTCGAAGCCCATTCCGGAAACTTCTTTTTAAACCATAGAAGCCCTATAACATCAGCTATTGAAAGATCTCTTTCTACAACTTCGCTTATAGGTACTCCGCAATATGTTGCTTCTTCACCTCTATCATCAGAAATTGTGCAGATAAAGTTTGTAGGCTTTCTAACCTTGCCTGCTTTAACAAGCTTTGCATAATCCTCCGGAATTTCAGGAATTGTTGGTTCCTCAATCTCTCCAATAACTCCTTTAACCTTAAGGTCCTCATATACACTTTTAATAATCTCGGGGAATTCATCAAAAGAGTTGGGGACAAGAGCACCAGCAGCACGAAGAGCCGCATTTTTAGCATCAGCCGTTTCCATATCGGCACCGGCTTTCGCACCGGCATGCCCGAATTGAACGTCTCCTGCAAAATGTTTAGAGATAGTTCCTATACACCAAGCTATAAGAGGTTTGGTAATTAAGCCGTCTTTCAATGCTTCAACAACCCTGTATTCAAGATCTCCACCAAGCTCACCCAAAAGTATTATAAACTTAACCTGAGGATTCTTCTGAAATCTTAAAAGATGGTCAAGAAAATCGGAGCTTGGAAATCTATCACCGCCAATAGCTATACCTTCTACAATACCATCAGCATTTCTTGCAACAACATTGGAAAGCTCATTAAAAAGACCTCCAGAACGAGTAACGAGACCTACAGACCCGGGCCTATGAAGTTTTGATTTAACAATATTTTCTATTGTTCCACCAGCATTACCTATTCTAAAAGCACCTGCCGCTATTCCACCAACAGTAGCAGGTCCGATAATAACTTTTCCAGCCTTTCTCGCTTTTAAAGCCATATCTCTTGCAAATCTTTCCGGAATACCTTCGGCAGTAATGGCTATAGTTTTTATAGTAGGTATGCTGATAGCTTCAATAGTAACATTATAAGCGGTTCTGAAAGATGCAAAGTTAACAAGAACATCTGCTTCAGGATGTTCCTGAGCTGCTTCGATAGTTGACTTGTAAATCGGAATCATTATCTCTTTTGTTCCGTGAAAAAACTTCTCGAAATTCCTGCTTTGTGTCGGAGCAACAATAGCTGCAATACTCGGTGTCCTTCCCACAAGAAAATCGTAATCAAGCATTCTCTGAATAGCATTTCTGTTTAAGTTCCAGAAAATAGCTTTCGTATCTCTATCAAAAAGAATGTAGTCAGGCTTTGCCATTCTATCCCTCCTTATTTGTTATCTGTCAAAGCTTTACTTACTATAGCTGTAATGTGTGTTTCAGGTCCGTAAACTTCTATCGGAAGATTAAGTTTTTCAGCAGCTTCTTTAAGCTGTTTCAATCCAAGCTCGTAATTTGGTCCTCCACGTCTTACGTAAATTCTAACACCAACATCACTAAGCTTACCCGCATACTCTTGCATGGCATCTATAATACCTGCAAACGTTTTGGCAACATCTGTAAAGTTAGCAATAGCACCACCTATAATGAGAATTTTCGGTTTTCCTTCAGAATGTTTACTCCTTGTCATAAGGTCAAAAACAGTTTTAACATACTCTCTTGTCTCTGTCCTTGAAGGGTTACCGGAATATTCTCCATAGTTTGCAAGTTCATTCACATATCCGAGATCGGCAATTGTGTCAGCATAGACAACGGACGCCCCGCCTCCGGCAACAAGGGTCCAAACTCTTCCTTCCGGATTAAGAATTGTCAGCTTCAATGAAGCACCGGATTTTTCATCCATATCTTTTATATATTTCTCCTCGGAAGTCAGCTCTCCCCCAAATCCACTTGGAAACTCAATATCACCCCACTTTCTTCCGGCTATAAACTGGGCAGTATCATCAAGCCTTGCAACAAAATCGAGTGGATAAACCTGAGTCCCTGTCATAGCAAGAGGGTTAATTTCAAGATAAGTAAAATGCAGTGCTTTAAAGAAATTGTAGAGTTTTTCGACGAAGTTCGCATATTTATCTTTTTCTTTAATTTCAGAAGGAACATTTTCTTTTATCAATTTTTTAATCTCTTCTTCTGATGCAAGAGCAGGAATAAAGACCTCAATAACTTTGTCCCAATTCTCTTCGACATCTATACCGCCATGAGCGGACATAAATATCTTATCTCCTTCCCTCTCCATAGTCATAGCGATATAGTACTCCTCATCGTGAGGAATGAACGGCTCAACCACAAAATGGGTCAAATATCCCGTTTGCCCTTTTATCGTTACTGGTTCGGACATTTTTTCCTTTATCCACTTTTTTGCGTCTTCCCATGTAACATCACCGGGACTTTCCTTTTTGTAAAGAACAAGCCCGAGTTTTCCTCTTTTACCGAAAAGCATATCCGGTTTAGCAACAAGTGGCATATGAAGAAGCCACGGATGGTGCTCCGGTAGTTTATCAATATCAGTCTCCGGAGTAATCAGAACGGATTTAAAATCATACTTAAAGTCACCGTCAAAGTACTCTGACCAATGATTGAAAAGCACTCTTTTGGCATCATACTCCCTAATCGCTCTCTGAGCCATCTGTTCCTCCCGTTAAATTGTTTAAAGTTGAAAGGGGCGCCCTTGAGAAAAGGCACCCCTTTTAAAAATGAATCATATCGCAAATTCCACCACTTTCAATATCATAATAAATTTCCCTTTTAGCCATTCAGAAGAGAGTTCACAATCTCATTAAGCGTTTTACTCGGTCTCATTGCAGTTTCAGCCTTTTCATCATCAGGATGGTAATAGCCACCAATATCTTTAGGAGAACCTTGAGTAGCATCAATCTCGGAAAGTATTTTTTCTTCATTTTGGACTAATGCCGCAGCAACAGGTTCGAAAACTTTTACAAGCTCAGCATCTTCTGTCTGAGCAGCAAGCTCTTCTGCCCAATAACGTGCAAGCCAGTAGTGACTTCCTCTTGTATCAAGCTGTCCAAGCTTTCTTTTCGGAGTTTGATCATTTTCAAGATATTTACTTGCAGCTTTAGAAAGAGCTTCAGCCACAACAAGTATCCTCTTGTTATTTCCACCGGACTGCTTATAAGCAAGGTTTAAAGATTCTACAAAAGCAAGGAACTCACCGAGAGAATCCCATCTTAAATGTCCCTCTTTAACAAACTGCTGAACGTGTTTTGGAGCAGAACCACCAGCTCCCGTCTCAAAAAGACCACCACCGGCAATTTCAGGAACTATAGAAAGAGCCCTTGCGCTTGTTCCAACCTCAATGATAGGGAAAAGGTCTGTAAGATAATCTCTTAAAACGTTTCCAGTAACAGAAATTGTTCCTTCACCTTTTCTAAATCTTTCAAGGGTAAATTTCATCGCTTCTCTTGGTGCCTTTATGAATAATTCGACATCAGAAAGGTCATACTTTTGAAGCTCCTCTTTAACCTTCTCAATAAGCTCTCTGTCATGAGCTCTTAAAGAATCAAGCCAGAATACTATCGGATATCCTGACTCTTTTGCCCTATTAACGGCAAGTTTAACCCAATCACGGATTGCAATATCTTTTGTATGGCAGCTTCTGTAGATATCTCCCGCTTCAACTTCATGCTCAAGGAGAACGTTTCCATCTTCATCAACA
>JALSLT010000004.1 GCA_026988135.1 Desulfurobacterium sp. | reverse complement strand
GTAAAAACGTTTTCAAAAAATGGGATTATATGGACCTTGGTTGCTTTATAGGATTTAATGCCGGTACTCTTTTAAGATTCGAAGATTTTAATTTCTCTATTAAAGAACTACAAAACTTCACACCTCTCGTTGAAGCAGTTGAAATTGATACGGGAACCATAATAAATTTTAACCTCATAAACGTTTCCGACCTGCCAAAAGCCTTAAAATATGAAGTACCGGTTAGAATAGCCCTGTTTTCTGAAACAGAAAATTCCCTTCTGGACACCCCTCAATACCCAATAGAAAAAGAGTGTATAGTCAAACTTATAAAACTGGCACTAAAGGGTATGGGAAAAGCGATAGATAAACTTGAAAAACTTCTTCCGAACGAAAACGTCTCCCTGCTACTTAAAAGAGTCAGAAGAAATCCGGAAAACTACTTTGAATCTGTGATTCTCCACACTTCTAAAGAAAAATATACAGTAATCGGAAAAATTATTCAAACAGAAGAAGTTGAAATTCAAGGCGTTGAGCTTTCTCATCTAAAAATTACCGTTGAAAACTTTCTCCTATCAGCTATTACCAAAACAGCGTTTAAACCAGGTGAAAGAGTTAAATTATCTGGCAAACTCACTGGATTTTACGAAACAACTTAAACCCAACCATCTCTTTAAAAGATATAATTCCTCCTGAAGCAACTATAAGTAAAGCCCCGATAATTTGATTTACTGTTGGTATTTGGTGAAGGAAAATATAAGCAAGAACTGTAGCAAACACTATATCAAGATACTGAAGAATAGAAGCAAAAGAAACAGTAATATAGCTTAAAGCATCATACCATAGAAAAAGAGCAAGAGCCGTATGTATAATTCCAGCAATAAAAACAACTATAAAAGCTTTAGCAGTTAACTGCCAGTTTGTTAAAAACAGAAAAGGAAAAGTAATGATTACAGAGATTAGTATCTGCCATGCGGTAACTACAGTGGCCCTGTGATAAAAAGTAGCAACTTTGGAAAAAAAGCCAAGAAAACCGTAACTTAAAGCAGCAAGAAGAGCTATCAGAGCTCCTTTATCAATCCCAAATCCTCCACTACTAATAAACACCCCTGTGCAAGCTAAAAAAACTGAAAGATAAACAAAAAAATCAACTTCTTCTTTTAAAAAAGCAGCAGCAAGAAGTATTGAAACTATCGGCCCGGCATAATAAATGGTAACTACCGTTGCCACATCAGTAACTTTAATTGCCCAGAAAAAAAATACCCAATTTACCCCAAGCATAATACCACTTAAAAGCAATGGCCATACAGGTTTTAGCTTCAAAAATTCTTTTAATGAACTTTTCCTAATAGCAAAATATAAAATAAAAGGAAATGCAAAAAGAACTCTGAAAAAAACAAAAACAGCACTTGGCAACCCTGACCATATACCCATAAGAGGAACACTTCCCCATATAAAAGTTGCCCCCAACATTTCAATAAAGCCTTTTGTTTTCATGAAATTAAATAACTCCCTTTGTGGAAGGAATATCCCCGGCAATATCAGGATTTATACTTACAGCCTGTCTCAAACTCCTTGCAACTGCTTTAAATGTGCCTTCTGCCATATGGTGTAGATTTAACCCGTAAAAAAGATTTATATGGAGATTACATTTCAATGCAAAAGAGAAAGATTTCCAGAACTCACGCCACAAATCAAACTCTATACCGTTTAAAACTGCTGTTTCAGGAAAACCGTTATAGACAAAATAGGAACGTCCAGAAAGGTCAATAGCTACCGAAACGAGAGCTTCATCCATAGGAAGGGAACAGTTTCCATACCTATTTATACCTCTTTTATCTCCAAGGGCGTTGTTTATCGCTTTCCCAAGAACTATACCGACATCCTCTATCAAATGATGATGGTCAACATCCACATCTCCTGCTGCCCAAACTTCAATATCAAACCTACCGTGCTTTGCAAAAAGCTCCAGCATGTGAGTCAAAAAAGGTATATCGGTTTTCACTTTATATTTTCCTTCCCCGTCAAGATTAATTTTTACTTTTATTTCCGTTTCTCCTGTTTTCCTTTTTATCTCTCCTACTCTCAAAATAATCCTCCTTCTTTCGTAAGAAAATATCTGCCATTGTCAGATTTTACTATTCCCTTCGATTCCATTTCAAATAAAAGAGCTATAGTTTCACAATAGGAAATTCCACTTTCCGCAATTATTTTATCTATATGAACATCTCCTTTTCTAAGAACATTCAATATCGGCATATAAGATTCATCAAATTCAACAGATAAATCTCTTTCAAAATTTACTTTAAGATAAGAAATTTCCTCAAATATCTGTTCAAAATCTATAAGGGGTACCGCTCCCGATTTTAAAAGCTTATTACTACCTTTACTGTAAAAAGAATCTATATTCGCTGGAACAACAAACAACTCTCTCCCCTGCTCCAGAGCAAACTGAGCGGTTATTAGAGCGCCACTACTATCATTCGCCTCAACAACAACTGTAGCTACCGAAAGTCCGCTTATTATTCTGTTTCTTCTCGGAAAGTTCTCTCGAGAAGGAGATGTCCCGAAGGGAAATTCGGAAATAATAGCTCCACCGGCATCAAGTATTCTCTCTTTCAAAACCGCATTTCCGGCAGGGTAATTAAAATCTATTCCGCAGCCCAGCACAGCATAAGTTGTTCCGCTCACTCCAACTACTCCTTCGTGAGCCGCCGTATCTATACCGTAAGCAAGTCCACTAACAACAATCAAATCTTTGGAAGAAAGGAAACCAGCAAGTTGTGAAGCTATTTTCCTTCCGTACCTGGAACATTTCCTTGAACCTACAATAGCAATCCCGTATGATGGATTAAAATTACCTTTAACGTATATAACGGGAGGAGGATGAACTATGTTTTTTAAGATAGCAGGAAATTTATCCGAGGTAACGGTATAGATTTCCACTCCTAATTGAACAGCTTTTTCTATCTCCTTATCAGCTCTTTTTATCTCCTCACAAAGGTCGAATTTCATAGATTTATAAGCCACCGCAAAAGAACCAAACCTTTCGACAATCTGCTCTATTCTTTTAAAACCAAAACCTTTCTTAAAATAAAAAGCAAGAGCGCATAAAACTTCTTGATCCATAACAATTCCTTTATAAAACAAGTTTTACCGGAGAAATATTTCCGGAAAGAACTATTTTTCCATCAATCACTCCGAAAATTCCCTCGGCACAAGAGGAAACAAATCTTCTGGAAAGCTCCACCATCTCTTCCGCTGTTTTTGAATTTGCCACAGCGGTGGCCATACAATCAGCAACAACCGAATCTTTTGCTATGACAGTTGCAACCGAACTATTTCCCAAACTTAAAGAGTGTCCTATTTTACTTGATGAACTACAAACACCCCACCTTCCGGGAGGAATTTTCAAAGCAACAGTCCTATCAATTTCTTCAACCCCGGAATAGACTCTAAAAACTCTCTCTTCCTTAGACAATAGATACACATCCCCACCATTTTCTATTATAAACTCTTTAAATCCAAAATTCTCTATCCTTTTTCCTATAAAAAAATTAACGGCACCGGCAACCCCGGCCATAGGACCGACATCGGCTTTTTCCGAAGCACTTAACATAACTCTTATAATATCGGGAATCAACAGCGATGATACCTTTATCGGCTGCAGACTTGAATAAAAATCGGGATTCTTTTCAATAAAATAGCTAAGCTCTTCTCTTACATTAAGAAGAGTTTTTCTAATCTCCCCCCTAATTCCTTCGGAAACTTGCATTACACCGGGAAGACATATCCAGACATCACTTTCCCCGGCAACTATCTCAAAAGAAAACCCTTTCGGTTTTAAAAAGCTTCTGTAAAATCTTTTTTCCGGTCTTGAACTCTTCATTTAGTTTTTTTCATTATATCGGAAATCTCTTTGGAGCGCTTACACGAAGCAAAAACGGCCTTAATAAAAGCTGCCCTAACTCCCTGTTCTTCCAAAACAAAAAGCCCTTCTGCCGTCGTACCCGCAGGCGACATTACACTGTCTTTCAAAACTTCGGGATGTTCCCCGTTAAGGACAAGAGTAGCCGCCCCTTTAACGGTTTGTGCAGCAAGTCTAATAGCTTTATCTCTCGGAAGTCCTGCTCTCACTCCGCCATCAGCGAGAGCTTGCAACATAAGCAATACAAAGGCAGGACCGCTCCCGGAAAGCCCCGTAACAGCATCCATCAAGTATTCTTCTACTTTTACAACTTCCGAAACTTTGGCAAATAACTTTCTAAAACATTCACAATCATCCACGTCAACATTTGAATTTACACAGTAACCTATTGTTCCCTCCTTTATCTTTACAAGAATATTTGGCATGGCACGAATTATTTTTTTATTACTCCCGATAATTGACTCAATAGAGTCAATACAAAGGCCAGCCACAATACTTATAAAAGGTTGGGTGGCAAGAATAACCTCTTTAAGCTCCTCAAGGACAAATTCTGCAACCTGAGGCTTTACTGCAAGAATAACGATATCTGAGATAGCTGCCACCTCGGTATTAAGAAAGTATGTATTAACACCATATTTCTCTTTCAAAAACTTTAATCTATCCTCACTAACATCTGAAACATTTATTTTGTTTGGCTTGACCGTCTTTGAATCTATTAAAGCTGATATAATCGCTTCAGCCATTTTACCGCCACCTATGAAACCGATACTTGCATTCATAATTCCTCCGCATATCTTTTTAGTACAATAAGAATACCAAAAAAGCCCGGGTGGCGGAACTGGCAGACGCGAGGGACTCAAAATCCCTTGGGCGCAAGCCCGTGCGGGTTCGATTCCCGCCCTGGGCACCATCTTAAATCCATTGAAA
>JALSLT010000003.1 GCA_026988135.1 Desulfurobacterium sp. | reverse complement strand
GGAAAACGGGGAATTAGATACAGAAATGTAGAGGCAATATTTAAAGAGTTAACCGGTGCGGAAGCCGTTTGTGTGGTAAACAATAATGCTGCTGCTGTACTTCTTGTGCTTTCCTCTCTTGCAAAATCAAAGGAAGTTGTAGTTTCAAGGGGTGAGCTTATAGAGATAGGTGGTTCTTTTAGAATTCCGGATGTTATGGAACAAAGTGGTGCAATTTTAAGAGAAGTCGGTGCGACAAATAAAACACATCTTGGAGATTATGAAAAAGCGATAAATGAAAATACAGCACTTCTTATGAAAGTTCATACGAGCAACTACAAGATTTTAGGATTTACAAAATCTGTTTCGGGAAAAGAGCTTGCCATTTTAGGAAAAAAATACGGTATTCCTGTGTATGAGGATCTGGGGAGTGGAAGCTTTATCAATGTTAAAGATTTCGGATTAAGCTACGAGCCGACTGTAAAGGATATTATTGAAAGCGGTGTGGATGTTGTTTCTTTTAGTGGGGATAAACTTTTTGGTAGTGTTCAAGCAGGAATAATTTTGGGAAAATATGAGTTTATTGAAAGGATAAAAAAACATCCCCTTAATAGAGCTTTAAGGATAGATAAGATGACCCTTGCTGCTCTTGAGGCAACATTGAAAATTTACATAAGAAGAGAGTATTTCTCCCTTATTCCGGTTTGGAAAATGATTTCCGAGTCTTATGAAAGTGTAGAAAAGAGAGCAGGATTACTCATTTCAAAACTTTCGGGGATTGATAACTTTGCGATGGTAGAGACAAGAGATGATTTTTCGGAGATAGGAGGAGGAGCTTTACCACTTGAAAAGTTATCGACAGTTACGGTTACTGTTAAACCTTTGATAGATAGAACGGAAATAGTTTATGAAAGATTAAGAAATATGCCTGTACCTGTTATATGCAGAATAAGAGATAATCTCCTTATCTTTGATATGAGAACCGTGTTTGATAGTGAAATTCAAACACTTGCAGATGAAATTTTAAAAGCACTTTCTCCGAACAACTGATTTGGAAAGAGGGCCGCCTAAGCGGCGACCTTTTCATCTTTGGGGAGGAGGGAGGGGGATAGGGGGTTGTATATTACTAATAATAGTTAGCAATAGGTTTTTGTCAACCCTATGTACAAGTTCAATACATAGTGGAACCTTCATAACTTCTAATCTACTTCCCAAATTTTTAAGTGAGAGTCTTATGGTTCAAAAGGTCTTTAAAAGTTATAAACTTTAAAATAATCAAAAAGTTTTCTAATAATCAACAGTTGGTTTTCTCCCTTCCATCATCTACAGTTCTTAAACAAATCTTCCTGTTTAAACAAATCTTCCTGTATTGACATTACCCTATCCTATATTTCAAAACAAAATATGAATTAATATTATTAGAAACGCAATCTGTAAAACCGATGCCGATATTCCAAAAAACAATGCAAGAGGTCCTTCTTTTAGGAGTTCCGAGAATTTTATTCTCATTCCTATTCCTGCTATAGCAATAATAAGTAAGTATTCACTAGTAACTTTTATTATATGAATGATGTTTTTGGGAAGGAAACCGGAAGAGGCTATAAGGCTTAATAAAAAGAAGGCAATTATAAACGGTGGAATTGAAAATTTTCTACCTGATGATGTTTTATCGGAAGAGCTAAACATATAGGAGAACATCACTGCTATGAATCCTATCATAACTACTCTTACCATTTTGAAAAGAATAGCATACCTTGCAGCTTCGGTGCTAACAAAAGAACCTGCAACTACAACCTGGCCTACCGATTGAAGTCCTCCACCGATAAGAGCACCGGTTTTTATAATATCGTAATGGAAAATTTTTAATGCAAGAATAGGAAGAAGAAACATAGATATTGTCCCGACAAGGTTTACTACGGCTACAGGAATGCCAACTTCGTCTTCTTCCGCTTTTAAGATTGGAGCGACTGCGGCAATGGCTGATGAGCCACATACAGCGTTTCCTGTTCCCATAAGCAGAGAGAACTTTTTTGAAAATCCCAAAGCTCTTCCGATTATGTAGTTTGTAACAATAACAAAAGGTATAAGTAAAACTACCAGAAAAATTCCTTTTACTCCGACGTTAACAAGGGCGTGAAGGTTCAATCCGACACCGAGAAGTGCTATTGCAAGAGTAAGAATTTTTCCTTCTGCAAATTTTATTCCCGGTTGAAATTCTTTCCCTTTTGCAACGGTATTTCCTGCCACAATTCCAAGGAAAATGGCAAAACTGTCCGCTCCCAGAGAAGGTAAAAACTTACCAAATATAGCGGATAAAATGGCAACTATTAAACATGCCAGAAGGCCTTTTAATATTTTATTGTTGAACATTACACCTCCAATATTTTACGTTCGTCGATGAAAAACAGTTTTAAAGATTTAACCTTTTGTCCGCTATTTTCAAGTATGTTTTTATAAAAGTATAATTGTTTTTTGTAATTTTCAATATTATTACCATTGATAAATCCTGTTTTTATGTCCCATATTTCCACTCCGTCTTCATATTCCAGGACAATATCCGCTCTACCAGAGAAAAATTTGTTTTCCGAAAAATGTTTTACTTCAACTTCCGTTTTCGCTCCTTTCAGGATGTTCAATTCTTTTTCCAGATAGTCAAATATCTCTTTTAGTCGTGGTTCTAAAATCTCTCTTTTCTCTTTGAATTTAGCCGTTGCAAAATCTATGGCAGATTTTTTGTCTGCTCCGTTAATAAATGCTTCACATAGAAAATGAACGGCTGTTCCGTAATCCTCCGGGGGAATACCCGGAGGAGCTGCGATTTTCTTCCGGGGTAAATTTTTCTTTTCTCCATTTTCAATTTTGCTTGGATAGATAACTGGAATAGTTTCCGTTTTTTCACGAGAGATGATTGTATGAACTTTCTCTCCTTTCTCTTCTATTTTTAGATTTATTACGGGAACGTCAATTATGAAATTTTCAAACAGTTTTGACAGTTGAGTGTTGTTGATGTAAGGAAATGTGTATCCTTTTTGTGTTTTCTTCAAGCCGAGAATCAGTTTTCTTTTTGCTCTTGTCATTGCAACATAGAGGAGGTTTTTCTTTTCAATATCATCTAAGTAGCTGTCAATTTTTTTTAACATGTGGAAAAAGGGACTGTTTTCCAGTTTCTCCTCTTCGGTTTCTTTTTCCAATTTTGGAGTGTAAAACAGTTTTACCCCAAACCCTATACTGGTGTAAAGAAATCGAGAATTTTTAGGAAAGTTTGTCCAAGGTGCTAAAATTACCGAATCAAACTGCAATCCTTTAGAGCCGTGAATCGTCATTAAAAAAAATCCGTTCTGTCTCCCTACGACTTTGTTTGGTGTTTTATCTCTTGCTGCTGTTATTTTTTCAATTTCATCTATTAGCGTATCAAATGAGATATATTTTTTTTGTTCAATTTGGGAAATCTCTTTTGTCAGTTCCAAGATGCTGAAATAGGATTCTTCATCTACTGTTGATAGCATATCCATATAGCCTGTAATATTAAGCAGTTTACTTATGAGTATGGAGTGCGGTTCATTGTCTATATCTTTTTTTACCGATTCAACCTTTTCGACTAATGAGTTTACAATTGTGTCAAGCTCATTTTCTCCTGTAGTTTTTTCTTTTATAAAGAGAAGTGCCTGGTTGTGATTAAGGCCGCAGAATCGAGAGGAAAGGAATAAAAATAACGCTTTTAAGTTTTCCGGCTCTCTAATATAATGTAACAGGTTTAGAAGTTCTTTCACTCCATAAGTGTCATAGGGATTTGCTCCTATTGTATGGAAGGTTATTCCTTTTTCTCTTAGTATATTTTCAAAGATTTCCAGGTTTTTTCTTGTTCTACCTATAATGGCAATCTGTCCGTTTAATGAATCCTGATATGTCAGGGCTATGGCCTTTTCCGCAAACTCTTCTCTTTTATAGAATGGAATTGAGACAGCTTCTCCTTTTTCCGATTCTCCCGAAAAGTACTCAAAAGATAACTCCATACCTAATGGTGTTTCTGCTTTGTTGTAAAGGATATCAAATGTTTTGTTGAAAATCTCAAGAATATTTTTTCCGCTTCTGAAATTTGTTGTGAGGGAAAAGCTATTCTCCAATTTCTCTTTTGCCATGTTCCAGATAGAGATGTCGGCAGAGCGGAATCTGTAAATGGATTGTTTCGGATCTCCGACAACAAATATTTGTGTGGGAGAGGATGTTTTTTCTTTAAGTATTTCAACCATCTTCCATTGAAGAGGATCAGTATCCTGAAATTCGTCAATAATTATAACTCTAAAGCTTTCGGCTATTTCTTCTCTGAGGTTTTCTTCGTTTTCAAGCATTTTAACCGTTATTTCCAGTAAATCGTTGTAGCCGATTTTAGATTCTTCTTTCTTCAATTTTTCATACATATAGAATGATTCTTCCAGAAGTTTTAGAAGTTTTAAAGCTATGGCTTTTTCTCTATTTAAGTTCTCGATAGCTTTTGCATTAAGTGTTACTTCGTTTTTATTTAAAAGAGAATAAAGTTCTTTTACTTTTTCAAACATGAATTCAACGGAGAAGTTTTTTTTGAAAATTGAATAGCGGGTTCTGTGTTTTATGCTTTCTTTAATAAAGTTTATTAGGATTCTTATCCCTTCCGTATAGTCGGTTGATATTTTATTCACTATATTTTTTAATAGTTTGAACTCTTTCTCTTCAAGTACTTTTATTATGGCTTTTTCAAGAAACTCTTCTATTTCTGCATCACTAATCAATTCGGAATCGATATCAAAATACCCGTATCTTATTCCAAATCTTTTTAGCATTTCATAACAGAAAGAATGAATAGTGCTTATTTGGGCTGACGGGAGGTAAAGTAGAGCTTTTTTAAACTGTTTGTTTTTCTTGCTTTCATCATAAAGTCTTGTTTTGATTCGGTTTTTTAATTCTCCTGCCGCTGATTCGGTGAAGGTGATAGTTACTATTTCGTCAACTGTAAAACCGGCAGTTATAAGAGATATAAATTTTTCTTCTATAAGTTTGGTTTTTCCTGTACCCGCATTCGCTTCAACTATTATATTGCCATCGGCTTTTAGAACCTCAAGTTTATCTTTCGAAAGTTTGTTCATTTCCTATCCTGTAATCGATGTGTTTTTCAAAAGTTTCTCTTATTTTTTTCAACATTTCCTTTTTTCGTATAGGTAAGGAATTAAATGATCTCTTTAAAAGTATATCCGAACCGGAGGAAAGATTGCTATTCCATGTAACGGTAGTTGTATCCATACAATTTTTACATACTACGCCGCCTTTTTCCAGAGAAAAACCGCTTATGGATTCAAAGTTACAGGAAGTGCATTTGTAAAGTTGCGGATAGATTCCTTCAAAATAGGATAGTTTTACAAGAAACATAGTTGATGCCAGGAGAAAAGTGTTCTTTATGGAAAGATAAAATTTGGATAATTCATATATTTTTTTGTTTGGAGCATATACCATGCGGTTCATATAGCCTGTTATTAGACTTAAATATCTGTATCTATTTAAGGTTTCCGGGAAATTTTGTTTGATAAGTTTAACCTCAACTAACTCCGGTTTTTCTCCCGTAAATTTTAACTTGAAATTTGATATTGAAAAAGGCTCTATAGAAAGAGGAAATCTCCTTAAATCTATTTTTGCCAGAATGTCAATTTTTCCGGAATTATCTAAAAAAACAGATAAGTAGCACAGTTTGTTGGATAATTTCTTTCTTTTTAGAACAATTCCTTCCGTTTCCATAAGGGAGATTATAAACGGAAAATAGTGAAAGGTAAATCTATGAAAAACTTTTTTTAGCTGTTCAACTTCTGTGATGGGAACAGGTTTTGGAAAGTAATAATCCTGCTCCACTTCCAGTTAAGGTTTAAAGACTCCCGATATATCTTTGGTTTCAATATGTTTCGCTATTGTTTCGATTTTGAAAACCTCTGCCATAAATGTTAGAAAAGAGACGATTTTTCCAAGTTTCCTTTATAACTTTCAAAAGTGCATAAGTGTATCTTTTGAACAATTAAAAAGGACCGAGATACGCTCTTAGCTTTTTATGAATCATCTTGCTTTTCGTATATGTTCGGTTGATTTATAACGACTTGTTAGAAGAATTAATCATCTTTAGACATCATGTGAGCGCAATGCGAGCAAAAAGGTTCGCATACTAATTCTTCTGGTATTATTGTTGATCCACATATTTGACATTCATGTGTTGCGGTATATCCGCAAGAAGAACAGATATGTTCGTGATACAAGTAAATACCGCCACATTCAGGACAATTAGTGATAGGAGACTCGCCACCGTCAGTATAGGAAAGATATACCTCATGACTGAAATAATCTGCCACAGCTAGTTGTACTAAATCTTCATAAGAAAAGGTCTTTCCACATGACCTGCATTCGTATTCAACTTCAGTTGCGTCGGCATCTTTTTGAGTGGGCATGACTAGACCAGAACCACATTTAGAGCATGAATACTTCTCAAATGCCATCATAATTTCATCATTAAAAAATTTTAAGGTTTCGATGGCTCTATTGCACTCTAATTTTTCTTTTTCATAAACTTCATTAACTTTGATTAAAATTGACCACGCTTCATTGCCCAGTAATTCCTGGGGATCTTTCTTTAAATATTCGGATATAAAATCTCTTATTATTAAAAAAGATTCAGATATTAATTGTTGAACAGATTGAGCATTAAGATTGCTATAATAGTGTTCTATATCATTTCGATATCTATTTATACTTTCAAGACGATTCCAATCAACAATTATACCAAGTGACTCGAATCTTTCTCTAATATTTTGTACATCTACTGTCTTTTTCCCTTTACCAATCCATCTAATAGTGCCATTTGTGTCTATTTTAGGAAGAACTTTCTGTTTTATCAAAACTTCGTCAGAACCTGGTGGACTTAATTCGCAAAGTTTATGCTTAAAAAGCAAGAGTATTCCAGCAAATATATTTCTGGCTGCCGAAAGTATCCGTCTATCATCTGAAGATTGATAATCTTCAAGCCCGATAATGATAGAATCTATTGCATTTTTTAGTAGGCTCATTGTATTCCCCTTACTGCTAACTTGTTATTCTACCCAATCTCCATCGTCCTGACGGACGACTCCCACCATTTCGATGATATTTTAGCAAATATGGTCTTGTCAAATAAATACACCGGAAGCTAAAAAGAATCGTATAGATTAAAAATGGATAACGAAAGTTATAGATAAACTGCAATCTGCTTTCTGTTTCTCTTTTAAAGGTTGAAGTTGCGGTTTTTAAACTATCAATTTATCTTTAGTTGATAATGGTCGGATTTACAGGGGTAAATATGCTAACAATACACGGATGGTCTTTTGATAAAAGTGTCTGGAGAGATACACCGTTTTCTGTTGCTGAACATTTGGAACTGCCGGGTCATGGTAATTCTTCTTATCACGAATTATCTATTGAAAAACTGGCGCATACAGTAGGAAAGGATTTTTCGGGAGGAGAGATTGTAGGTTGGTCTCTTGGTGCTACCGTTTCATTGTTGGTAGCTTTTTACTATCCCGAGAAAGTTGAAAAAATCACTCTTTTTTCTCCGACTCCTTCATTTTGCGAGATTTTTCAAAATAGAACCGTATGTAGAAATTTCCTAAGAAAACTTAATAGAGATTTTGAAAATACTTTGAAATGGTTCAGAAAGGAGTGTGGTTGTTTTGACGATAGACTTTTTCCATTGCCTGAAAAGGATAAAAGTATAGCTCTTCTTGAAAGCTATATGAAGCTTAACATCTCAACTGTTCTTAAAGATATAAAAGTTCCCGTTGATATTTATGTTGGAGAAAAAGATAGGATTACAGGGTTGAAAGGAGCTTTAGAAACATTTAAATTGCTTTCCAATGTTACTCTGAATGTTTACCCTGATAGAGAACACTATTTTTTAAAAGAAGGTTAACTTATAATGAGAAAAGTCGCTTTTTATACTCTTGGTTGTAAGATGAACTTTCATGAAACGGCTTTTATTCGGGAACAATTTAAGACTGAAAGATATGAAGTCGTTCCTTTCTCCGACCAAGCTGATATATACGTTATAAACACTTGTACAGTTACTTCCGCTGCAGATGCTAAATCAAGAAAGGCCATAAGAAGAGCAAAAAGGAATAATCCCGATGCTTTGGTTGTTGTTACAGGTTGCTACAGCGAGGTTTATCCTGAACAGATTAAAAGTATAGAAGAAGCCGATATTATCACGGGGAACGTTGAGAAAAGGGAAATAGTCAAAATTGTTGAGAATCATAGAGAAGGGAAGTTTTTGAAAGGGGTATGGACTGTTAATACTTTTTTTCCTCTTTTGAATCTTGATTATGGAGATAAAAGTAGAGCGTTTGTTAAAATCCAGCAGGGATGTGAGGCTTTTTGCTCTTATTGCATTGTTCCGAAGGCACGAGGTAGGTGTTTAAGCGAATCTCCTGAAAAAATTATCGAACATATTACACTCCTCGTGGAACAAGGATATTCGGAAATTGTTTTAACGGGGACCCATCTTGGAGCTTATGGAAAAGATATAGGTCAGACTCTTTCATCTATTTTGAAAGAGATATTGAAAATCCCGGGGGAATTTAGGATAAGGCTTAGCTCTATTGAGCCTCAGGAATTTTCAGATGAGCTTAGGGATGTTGTTCTTTCCGAAAGGATTGCTCCTCACTTTCATATACCTATTCAAAGTGGAAGTGACAAAATATTGAGGCTTATGAGGAGAAACTATACCGTTAACTATTTTGCCAAACTGATAGAGAAACTTGTTGAAAAGAAAAAAGATGTGTGTATAGGAACAGATGTGATGGTAGGTTTTCCCGGTGAGACAGATGATGATTTTAAACAAGGTTATAAGATTCTTAAGGGATTGCCGGTAGGATATTTTCATGTTTTTTCATATTCACAGAGGAGAGGAACAGAGGCTTATTTAATGCCCAATAAAGTTTCTGATAAAGAGAGAAAAAAACGTTCAGAAAAGCTTATAGCACTTGGGGAAAAGAAGAATTATCAATTTCGTAAAGAATATTTTGGAAAAACTTTAAAATGTATTTCTTTAGGCAAAAGTGAAAAATTTACCGTTTTAAGTGGAAATTATATTCATATCAAAGTTGATAAATTGTCTAATCGAAATGGTTTTTTAAATGTAAAATTAACAGAATCGGGAGCAGAGAGAGAGGATAATCGAGGTATTCTGGTATAACTTAAATTTGAAGATGTTTAAGATACATGGTGGCATAAGCACCTTTAGGCAGGAAAAAGAAAATCCTGTCATTTACTTGTTTAAAATTTCTAACATTGATATAGCTCATTCTATAATCTCCCTTTATCCGTAATTTTTTCATAAGGGAAAGAAAGTCATTTAGTTCAAATCCTTCCTCTTTTAGAAGCTGTTTGTAGTAATTTTCAGATTCCAGAAGCTTCTTCTTATAGCCCAGTATTGTCCAAAATTTAGGAAGATTTATGATTTCATCTTTTCTGTTTACTATAAAAAACGGTTCCCCCTTTTCTTCGATATAGTTGCCGTTGAAATTCTCTTTTAAAAATCCCTCAAAACTTTTATTCCATAGATAACCGAGATAGCCGTCAATATAGATATTTTCTCTCCATGTAAGTTTACGTTTATTTTCCACTGACAATTTCTTTAAAAGGTTTTTTCCTTTGACTCTATTTGTGTGGATTCTTTGTATATCGTAATAGTTGATAAACTGCTGTCTATAGTTGATTTTTAAGTCGTTGATTTTTATTCCGAATCTATTTCCTTTTAGTTGTCCTATTTTTATCTTTCTTCCTATCTGTCCTATAAATTTTAAGATAAACCAAGATTGAGAATCCATGTTTTCTCTTATAAAGTTTCCCTTAAAATCCTGAAAAGATATAAACTGAAAGGTTAGAGCGAGTTTGTCTTTCATTCCTGCATAACTGAAATTCAGTTTTCGGGCTAACTCTTTTGTCGTTAAGTTTCTTTTGGCTAAAAGATAGAGATAATGTGTTCCGTTATCTATAATGGGATATTCGGCTATCTCTTTTACAATAAAATCCTCGGGTGTTTCTTTTTTCCATTTAAATTTAACTATTTCCATTTTAAAATGGTTAAACCGTTTGTTTTTCTTTAGCTTGTAGCATTCCGCAAGCTGCCGATATTTCCTGTCCCCGAGAGTCCCTTACAAATGTGGCTATTCCGGCATCCCATAGAACTTTTTGGAATGTTTCAATTTTCTCTTTTGAAGGTCTTTTAAAAAGAGACTTGGGATATTCGTTAAAAGGAATTATGTTTACTTTTACGGGAATGTTTTTAATAAGTTTTATAAGTCGTTCGGCATCTTCTACGGAGTCATTTATCCCTTCTATGATAAGGTACTCTATCATTATTCTTCTCATATTATCGGCAGGATAGTTTTTAAGTTCTTTCATAACTGATTTTATAGGATATTTTTTATTCAGAGGAATTAACTTTTCTCTTGTTTCATCGGTTGTTGCATGTAGGGAAAGAGCCAATTTTATTTTTGGAAGTTCTTTAGCCATTTGTTTTATTCCGGGAATAATACCAGAGGTAGAGACAGTTATTTTTCTTGTAGATAGTCCAAGCATTCTATTGTCAGTCAGAATTTCTATGCCTTTTTTCACATTTTCAAAATTTAGAAGTGGTTCTCCCATCCCCATAAACACTACGTTTGAAATTCGATTTTCGATACCTACATCTCTTTGAACAGTGATATATTGGTCAACTATTTCGGATGTTGTAAGATTTCTTGAAAAACCACTTTTGCCGGTGAGACAGAAAGAACATCCTACCGAACATCCTACCTGAGTGGATACACATATAGTGTTCCGGTCTTTTTCGGGAATAAAAACCGATTCTATACGGTTACCATCTTCAAGTTCAAAAAGATATTTAGCTGTTCCATCCCTAGAAAGCTCTTTTTTTAGCAAATTTAGGTTGTATATTTTTACTTTTTTTTTAAGTTTTTCTCTTCCCTCTTTTGAAATATTGCTCATTTCGTCAAAGGTTCTTGCGAGTTTTTTATAAATCCATTGGGATATTTGCAATGCACGGTATTTTCTAAAACCTATTGAAATAACAAACTGTTCCAATTCAGGAAAAGTTAGGGATTTAAGGTCTGTCACCTTTTTTCTCCGCATATTTTCTGTGAATTTTATAAGTTCTATAAATACCCCAAACTGTTGAAACCGCAAGAGCAAGACCTACAAATACTACAAGTAGAAGATTTAGCCAGTACATTTCCATTCTCCCTGGAAACTTCGAAGAAAAGTAGGGGGATAATTCCCCCGATGTTACTTCTTTAACACGGTTTTAATACCGAGTTCATACTTCGGATTATTAATGGTAAATATTTGGAATTTCTGGTATATAGGTCCTTCGTATGTAACTTTGCCACTCTCTTTTGCTCTGACTATAACAGCGGGATTGTTAGGTTCGTTAGTTGCTGATGTGTATTCGTTCTGCATGAGTTTTAGGTCGGGAACAATGTAAAGAATATCGATTTCGGTGTTTCCCAATTTAATTTTATCACCGGGTTTAACTTTTTCTTCTTTTACAACCTTTCCTGTTGTTTTATCCATAATTACAATTTCAGCAAACTTCCATGTTTTCTTCACTTCTTCGGGAAGTGCCACCGGTTTTGTAAGTTTTGTCATTGTTTTAGGGTGCATCCCGGGAGTCATTCCTTCCTGTCCCATTCCCATCATACCCTGAGGTGGCATTCCCATTGTTCCATTCACAGGTGGATGTCCCGGTGGAAGTTCAGTTTTGTTTCCAATTTGAGGATGTCCCGGTGGAAGTTTTCCGGCAGTCCCCATAGAAACGGCTTTTTCCTCTTTTGGTTCGTTTTTGTTGCCACATCCTGCAATGGCTAAAGAGGCAACAAGTCCGAGAACGAGAGCTGTCTGTTTTTTCATCGTTTACTCCTTAAAAAACTTTTATTTGAGATTTGATTATATACCAAGCTTTTCAATCTTCAAGGGTTATAATGCCGGATTGATTTTTAAAACGATTTATCAGGGAAGGGATAAAAGAGGCTAAAACAGTTAATTGAGAGTGTTTTGCACATAGTTTATCATCTCCGTTACAACCCTCTATTTTTTCTCCAAAAACGTTTTTTAAATGCTTAACTGTGATTTTTTCAATTTCCGTATCTTTGTCGCTGATAAGTATTTTTTTGACAAATGGATAGATTTCCTCGGCTATTTTCCAACAGATGAATCTACCACCAAGAATACCAAGGGTTTCAACTTTTCTTTTCTTGATTTCCCTTATAAAATCTTCAAAAGTTTTCCTGAGTTTTATCTTTTTGGCAAGAGGGGATTTGATAAGAAGAAACCAGTGGGCATCGCCTATTGGAATTTTCCCTATCTTTTTGGATGGATAGATATTTTTCTCTCCTAAAAACTTTGCTGATTTTGCTATTATTTCTGCAGTTTTTCTATCTGAGGGAATAGGAAATGGAGAAGTTTCCACTTCTTCGTTTATGATTTCGAATATTTTAGGAAGTCCAAATTTATCAATGGTTGCTTCTCCAGGATTATATCCTGACATATAAGCGTGATGATTTCCCGGAAAGCCGCTAATAACGCTGTTCAATCCGCACTTTAATCCGAAGCGGAGTTCATTTTCATACTGTCCGTTTGTTGCAATAACTTTCCCTTCTGAGACAATTCTTGCCATAACGATTGCTTCTGCAAAAGAGCGCTTGCGGTTATCTGTGCGATTATATGGTCCACCTTCTATCACTATCTCATCGATTTTGTATTCCATACATGCCTTTAATCCTCTGATAAGCTCTTCTTTACCATCTCCAACACAGATGATTGCTCCTACACCTTTGCCATGTTTTTTGATCTCTTTTATCACCTGAACGGTTTCTTCCGGTGGAGCAGAATGAGATGTGTTTTTCTGAAACGACATTAGGCTTACGCTAACCGATTCGCATATCTCAAACCACTTTTCCCGTTCATCAATGTAACGTTTCTCTTTTTCAATTACTCTTTTATGTATTCTTCCTCTAGGGCATCCGTTAAACGGTTTTCCTAATCTGTAACAGTCAGCAGGACACTTGACTATCTCTTCCGGGTAACGCATGGGACCGTACTTGCCAAAATGGTCTATATCAATAGGCATTTTAGTTAAGTTTCTCAGTTCTTTCATAATCTGATAAGGAGTTTTTCTTTCTCTTTCTGCTATATCGCTTATGGCGTACGAACAAACGTGGACGGGAAGACCAAGTCTGTCAAGAATTCTAAATCCACCTTTGATTTCTGTTAGTGATTGCCTATCACTAACAACATCGACGACTATTTCGGTTATATCACATCCGAATGGGAAACGTTTATAGATTTGTCCAAGTTTTATAAGTTCTGTATCGTTAAGTTTTTCAATTGCACTTTTTAGTTTTTCCGGAGATTTCCTTCCTTTCTCGGATAAGCTTAAACAAAGGTACCAGTCTCCTTTTAAAATTTCTCTAATAATTTTTTCCATCTTTTCTCCCATAAAGGCTTTTAAGTACTTCTGTAGAAATCATATCAGCAATTTTTTCAAGGATGATAGGAGATATAGGGAGTTTTTCCTCAATAAGTATTCCTGTACCGATAAATCTTATCTGCTCTGTTTCTTCAGGGAAATTATATTTTTTTAAAAATAGAGCAGGTCCTTTTTTAATCTCTTTCAGTTTTCTACAGATAGAAATTTCTTCATCTCCGAAACCAAAAACTCCATTAGTTGTTATGAAAGGTATGGCGTTTAGTTCACAGAAATTTCCTATTTCTGCAATAAGGGGAAGGGTGTCTCCTCCAGCTATAGTGGATACTACCGTATCTGCATTTTTTAAAAGTTTTATCTCTTCTTTTGAAAAATTAAACGGAACTGCTTCTATCTCTTTCTGCCTTGTATCTGGAGTTAGAAACTTTCTTTTCAGGAAAGAGGCTTTGTTTTCCTTTGGGATTGCTCCTTTGTCAATATGATAAAAATCATTTTCCTCGATTGTTCCTCCGTCATAAACAGAGATTTTTTTAAACCCGCCTCGGTGAGTCATAACTATCCTTTCCATAACTCTTATTCCAAGTCTTCCAGCTCCAAGAAGAGCAATTCTTCCAAAAGGTATGAGAAGATTTTCAATATAATTTACATTATCCATAAAAATGCTCCTCTAATAGTTTTTCTATAAAGTTTAATGTTTTTTCAACGGCTTCTTCTTTTCTTTTTTTTACCTCTTGAGTTGTGGTTTTTTTAAAGTCTTTGATTTCCATAACTGTTTTAAGTATATGGATTTTATTTTTAAAAAGAATAGCTACGATTCCTTTTCCCGTTCCGGCACTTGATGAGATGCAAATATCTGCTCCTGTCTTTTTTTTTAATTCTTTAACCAACAGAGAAACGACCTCTTCATTTTCCGTTTCTTTATAGATTTTTATTCCTTCCACTTCGTAATCCGGTTTCGGAAGCGAGACTTCAAGAAAAGTTTTTACAGATTCTCTTGATGGTAAAAAAAGGACGGTTTTAACGGATATGGGCAGTCTGTTTTTCCTATAAGGTGCAGAAAGAAGATGAGTTTTCATTCCGATTTCACAGTGAGTAAAACATTCAGCCGATGCGAATGTAAGAATAGGGTGCCCCTCCATCTATAAACTCCACATTTCCTATGAATTTTTTCAACCTTCTGACAAATTCTTTTATCCCGGGTATTTCTGTATGATAGTGTCCTGCATCTATAAAACCTATATTCCTATTTTTAAGGAGAACAGCTGTGTGATGGACAATATCTCCGGATATAATAAAATCTATTTCTCTTTCTATTGCTTCCTGAATAAAATCGGGAAAGTTGAAACCGCAACCGCTGAAAAAAGCTATTTGTT
Organism: Desulfurobacterium sp.; assembly: GCA_026988135.1. Classification (GTDB taxonomy): domain Bacteria; phylum Aquificota; class Aquificia; order Desulfurobacteriales; family Desulfurobacteriaceae; genus Desulfurobacterium_A. Next base: position 11,177 of record JALSLT010000003.1, on the reverse strand, counting down.
TAATTTTTCTATCAGGGATAAAGTAGGCTAAACTATTGGAAAGCTCTTTTTTAGTTAATGAAAGGAGGGTTTCTCCTTCTATATCTATGTCTTTGACATAAACACCCAAACCGGAATCAAATTTCTTTACTGGTTCAAACCCGAAAATTTTGGCAAGTTGATAGTGACATCCCCAATTTATACTATCGAGAGGGGAGTGTAAAACAAATATGGGAAATTCAGAGTCAAAAGAGGGCTTATGGTGTGATATTATCAGGTCATAAGCTGATAAATTCATGTTCTTTAGGAGGTCCACTACAACAGCCACTTTTCCAATACTTTCAGGTTTTTTATCCGTAAACCAACCGTAAAAATCCCCATCTATTCCTTCAGATTCAGGAACAATTTTTCTTAGAACTGTTTCAATTTTCTTCCAATTCAAACAGAAGCTCCTTTATAATAGAGGTAACGGTTTCATCAACTGTTTCGGTTGTTATTTTGCTATCTTTTTTAACGGAAACGGTAATTGCAGGAAGGTATGTTATTTCTTTAAAAGCAGTTTCATTTTTAAGATTGAAAAGTAGATTTTCGGCAAAGAGTAAGTTGGGAACAGCGTAAAGAACACCCTTTTTCTCTTCGATAATATCAACTGCCTTTCTAACTATCTTTACCGCAAGAGTCATAGTTCCGGAAGTGTTGGCGATTCTGCTTCTTAGTTTTAGTCTGTAATCTGTATCTTTTTCCGTTTCAAGATTAATTGCCCCCGAAGGTTCTTCCGTAATAACCGTTTCTCCTGTAAAAGATAAAACTTTCCCTTTTTCTGTTTTAACTCCTCCGAATCCTGTAAGGTCGAGAATCAGATCAAATTGTTTCTCTTTGTTTTGAAGAGATGGAAACGGAGATAAGTTAAGAACGGATTCTTCTTTATCTATTAGATAAATTTTTTCAAAATTTTCTCTGAGAAATTCACCGATAAATATTCCGTCAAAGTAACCGCCTATAATTAGAAGTTTCTTTCCTGAAAACTTTTTTAAAGGTTCTGCCTTCTGTTTGCTTATCATTTTTCCTATCTCAAATAGAGATAAACTTGAATAGACTGTTCTTGTAGAATCGGTAATACCTTTGTGGTAAGGCTGAAGCCCTATTCTTTTTAAGAGAGAAACAATATCGAAAAAGATGGCGGTTTCAACGGAAAAGCGATGAAGATGATGAGATTGGGAAGTTACTCCCGATAGTATATTTCCTTCTCTGTCTGTCAAAACAGTAAAAGCACCTGAACCGGGAAGTCCAAGTCTTCCTCTTGTTAAAAAAATATCACAATCGGAAATAAATTTTCCAGCTAACGCTTTTGAAAGAGCCGGAATTTGAGTTAAATCAAATGAATCGGTAGCTATCTCTATTTTTTCAACAGTTTTAATTCCGAAAAGAGATAAGAGATTTTTTAGTACCGTAAATTTCCGTTCACTGTTTGTAACAATACCAACTTTACTTTTTAGAACGATTTCTTTTATAGCTTCTGTTTCTTCGGGTTTATCGCCTCTTCTTACTCCGGATAGAGATTCGAGATAAGAATGTTTAAACGGATACCGGTTTTTTAACATCGGCTTTTATCCCTTCTTTTTCTAAAATGGTAAGAATTTCTTCCAAAATACCTACAGAAGGAGAACCTACTCCTTTTATCGGGAGAGGGTAGTTTTTCGGAATGACTGTTGCAATATTAGTTGCTCCGGCTTTAACGGCAGGGATTATTCCCTCTTTTCCAATTGTAGGGAATGGAACGGTTAGTCGCTTTAAAGAGGGAATTTTACTTTTTACCAGTTTTATAACTTTTAGTTGCAACTTTAACGAAGCTTCTTCCATCTGCTCCATAGGTGTTCCCCTATAAGGGTGAAATCCCATCACAGGAACTTCGTCAACTTCTATTGCATTTAGAAATTCAAGATGTAGTTGTCTGTCCTTTTCCGTTTCTCCTATTCCTACAAGAAGTCCACTTGAAAGTTCCGTACCGGTTTCTTTTACCTGATAACATACTTTCATCCGTTTCTCTATAGAATCTTCGGGTTTTAGCTTTCTGAAAAGGTTAAGGTTCATTGTTTCAAGATTGCAACAGATCGTATCAACACCAGCACTTTTCAAAAGGGTAATTTCGGTTCGGTTAAGGTCGCCGCCAATATTTATAAGAACTTTTAGTTTCGTATTTTCTTTTATGATTTCAAGGCCTTTGAGTATTTTGTAAAAATTACCGTAACCTGCTGAGATGCTTACCCTTTTAATTCCACTTTTTGCTATGGATATAGCTGCTTTTTTTATCTCTTCCTGTTTTTTGTCTGTTAAAAAGAGATATCCGTCAGGTGAGGTGCCTACTGCGAATCCGCAATAGGCACATTTCTCCATAAAATAGCAAAAATTGCTAATGTGTACTGTTGAAGTTATTTCTACCATAAAAGGAAAGTCCTATACACCGAGAACAGATTTTATGCGCTCTATCGCATCTTCAACTTCGATGTTAAGAAGACCTATATTTGCATCAGCTTTTATGACACATACCAGAATAGCTCGTTTTCCTGCCTTTTTTGAAAGGATGTTTTGTTTTGAGCATCTTATTAAAGCATCCTCAAAGTCTCCGGCTTCTACAACTTTGGATAATCTTTCCGATGTCCCGACAACAGCGGCGGACATAGCTGCTAATTTTTCAGCACTTAAATTTCCTTTAAGCATTGTTGAAACGACAACTTGTCCGTCAGGTGTTGCTACCAAAGAACCAAGCATATCTGCTCCAAGAGCGTCTGCAAGGTCTGATAATATCTCTTCAAGAAGCTCCCTTTTACTAGCCATAATATCCTCCGTAAATGTTTACACTTTAAAGTTAATCCAGAAGATCTCTTTCCGATACACCTTCATAGAATTTTTTCCAGGATTCTCTTAAAATTCCCTTTAAAACCTCATCACCTACCAGGTCTTCCATGTATTCTACAAGCATCGGAGAAGGAGCGGATGTATAAACCGTACCGGAAACCTCGAACTTTTCCGCTTCTTCCATCAGTTCAGGGACTATCTCCTCCATTTTTTCAAGAATATCGATAGCAGTAATTGTGAGAGGTTGCTCGTCCTTTTCAAGAAGCATGGATTTTAAAGAATCTTTCATCGCATTAATGTCCAGAAGTTTTATAAGACCTGCAAGTCCATACTTTGCAACGATACTTGAAACTACTTGAAGGGACTGTGATATTTGAAATTCGGTCATTGAACGTTTCGTTTTAAGAACATCTCTCGCTATTCTGTAATATTCGATTGCACCTGTAAAGGCTATCGATGTTGTTACGATACCCATATCACCGACTGCAGATACAAGCTCGGCCGGTAGAAGATATACTTTTTTTCCAGCATCAACGGCAAGATTTTTCAGATTATCTATCTGTTCCTGTGTTACTATCGGTTTTTTAAGAAGTTCATTTGTTGCGATAAGATAGTGTTTGTGCTGGGGAGTACCGGGAATTGCTGCAGGGTGCATTGTTGAAAATCCTATATCTTCTCTTCCTTCCATAAATATTATGTTTTGAAGATAGGAATTTAGGACAAGAACCGACATTGTGCAGGTTGTACAGATAACAGCATTTTCTCCAAGATAGGGGAGTATCGCTTCTGCCACTTTAAATGTTATTCCGCTTCTAAACGGTGTAAAAAGAATTGCAACTTCAGCACCTTTTGCAGCTTCAACATCATCTGTTGTAAGCTTCACTCCCGCCTTTTCCACTTTATCCACCATTTCACGGGGAAGCTTTTCAAGGTTTGGATCGGCAAGAGTTACATCGTAACCAGCTTTTGCAAACTCTATTGCCATTGCTGAACCGCCATAGGGAGGTTCTCCACCAAGTCTATTGGGTACTTTTAGTGAATTTAAGTAATAGTTAAGACTTCCAAATCCGTAAACAGTTACTTTCATAGGCACCTCTTTACTATACTATTAAGGTTAAAGTTCTACTTCATTCTAACACAACTATTAAAAATCCTTAATGAAAGTTGATATCATTTTACTATTTATTTGAATAAAATCTATCCATTTCTGAGTATATGCAACCACAGTAGTGTTGCCTATAGAGGTTCAGTTCTTTGGATATTCTTATCCCCTCTTTCCATCCCTCTCTAAAGTCTATATAAAGAAACGGTACATGGAATTTATCTTCTGCACTTTTTGCACTTTCTTTTAATATTTTCTGATTTTGAAATTTACTGAAAAAAAGGGTTGATGAGAAGTAATCGAAATTCCCATTTTTTGCAACACTTGCAGCTGTTTCCAGTCTCATCTGATAGCAAAGCTTACATCTGAGAGGTTTTGATTCTCTGAAAACCACTGTTCTAAGCCACTCTTCAAGGGAATATCTGTCAAGGTATATTATCCTGATCTGCTCTTTTTCTGCAAACTCTTTTAGAGTTTCCATTCTTTTTAGATATTCCTGATAAGGATGAATATTTGGATTATAGAAAAGTCCTGTGATTTCAAAACCTTTATCTTTCAATAATCTGACAGGATAACATGCACAGGGAGCACAGCATATATGCAGAAGAACTCTTCTCACAGCTCAAGCTCCACATCAAGGTCTGTTTTTACAGTATTTCCTCCCGATTTTTCAGCAAGATATACCGCTTTTAGAGCTCTGTCTATTATTTCATCCTCTTTTGAGTCATTTCTTGCTACAGCAATTCCAATACTTGACGTTATTTTTATAATGTTTTTGTCTATATTTATTATTTTGTCTTCTACCGATTTTCTAATGCGTTCTCCTATTCTTATTGCATGACCGAAGGTTGTTCCCGGGACAAGAATACCGAAAATATTGTCGTCATAGTAAGCGATAACATCATTGGACCGTAGAAGTTGTTTGAGTTTTTTTGCAACTTTATCGAGAATATCATTTACTATATTCTCAGAGTATTTTTCCATAAGTTTTTCATAATTATCAATTTTTATCATAAAAATGGCAAAAGGATAGTTCCTTTCTTTAAAATCAAGAAACATATCTTTTAGTGCTTTTTCAAAACCGTTTTTCGTTGCAATAGATGCGAGAAACTCAATAAGTGCGCTTTTCTCTGCGTCTTTAAGCTTTTCAGATAGTTTCTCTACCTGGTTTTTGGATTCCTGAAGTTTATCTTTTAAATAACAGTTTTGTTCTTTAATCTCTTCGATACTTTTTGATAGAGAATCAAGTAGGTTTTTCAAACTTCCATCGTTAATATGTTTTGCATTTTTCTTAAATTCTCTATTTTTGTATTCAAGAAGCTTGTTATGTTTTTCTATATTACCAATAACATTGGAAACCTCTCTATCAATCTCTTTGGCAAGTTTACCCATTAGTTCTCTGTCTGTTTTGTTTATTTTTAAAAGGGTTTCCTTAATTATGTTTTCGTCAGGATACCTTTCTTTAAAAAGTCCTATTATTTCCGAATCAGAAAACTCTTTTTTTTGTTTTTTTATATAGCAAAAAACTTCAAACCACATGAAATAGTTAATAGGTGTTAATGGAATATTGTTTCGTGCTAAGAATTTTATCTCATCTTTTGCTATTTTTGCTATTTTTGCTATTTCGGACGATGTTAGAGGCGCTCCACTATTTATTTTTTCTAACAGTTGACACTTTAACCTTCCATTCTCCACGTTTATTTCTCCCATATTGTAATTATTCCTGCCGCCTTCATAGAGTTTTGAAAAGGCAAGCTTCTCTTAGATATAGAAACTTCTATCTTTTCAGTATTCCACATTTTTCTTATCTTTTCTACAATGCGTTCAGAAAACTGTTCCAGATAGGTGAACTTTTCTGTAGTTGTTTCTGTAAGAATTCCGTATAGTTGTTCATAATCCACAAATTCATCAGCCTGAACTTTTATGTCTATCTCAACTTCAACACCAAGCTTTCTTTCCTCTTCATAAACTCCACACTTTAAGTGAAGTTTACATTTTTCAATAAATATTATTACTCTTTTCAACTGCTATCCTCTCCACTTCTTTAATAAGTTTACTCATAGCTTCTTTTTCGGCATATTTTCCTATTATTTTACCTCTTGAAAAAAGTAGAAATGTTTCATTTGTGGCAGCTATTCCTGTATCGGCAAATGCTGCCTCTCCGGGACCGTTTACTGCACATCCCATAACGGCCACGGTTACAGGGGCTTTTATATGTTCAAGTGCATCTTCAACCTCAAGGGCAAGTTTTGGTAGGTTAACAACACATCTCCCACAGGTAGGACAGGAGATAATATCGACACCTACTTTTCGTAATTCCATGGATGAAAGCATTTTAAATGCTACTTTTATTTCTATTTTTGGGTGGGATGAAAGAGAAACTCTTAAAGTATCTCCTATTCCTTTATATAGAAGTATTCCTATGCCTGTGGCAGACTTAACCGCTCCGGAGAGAACTGTTCCTGCTTCCGTGATTCCAATATGTATAGGATATCTGTTCTTTTTTGCGAAAATCTCATTTGATATTATTGTGGTTTTTATATCGGAGCCTTTGAGAGAAAATTTCATATTTGTAAAGTCTTCATCTTCAAAAAACTTCATATAGTTGAGGGCGGTTTCAGCTACTGCTTCGGCTGTCGGATGTGTATATTTTGAGAGAATTTCTTTTGGAAGAGAACCGGTATTTACCCCTATTCTTATGGGTATATTGTGTTCTCGGGCTGCCTTAATAATTTCTTTCACTTTCTCTCTGCTTCCTATATTTCCTGGATTTATTCTTATCCCGTCGGCTCCCATTTCCATTGAAAGGATAGCAAGTTTATAGTCAAAATGAATATCTGCAATTAAGGGTATTGTGATTTTACTTTTTATATCTTTTATATTTTCCGTCGCTTTTTTTGTTGGTACTGCTACCCTTATGATTTCACAACCAACTTTTTCAAGCTCTTTTATCTGAGAAACCGTATCCCCAATGTTTTCCGTAAAAGTGTTTGTCATTGATTGTACAACGATAGGATGTTTTTCTCCGATAGGGACATCCCCTACATATATCGTTTTAGTTTTTCTTCTTTCTATCCACACAGTTTCTTTCCCTTTTCAAAAGATTACAAAAGCTTAAATTTTATTTACATGAAAAAGATTATAGCTAAAAATTTTTCTTTAAGTGCTGATGATTATAAGAAATTTGCAACTATCCAGAAATTTTCTGCGGAGCAACTTGCCAAACTTGTAGGAAAAATTTCCGGAATGGTGCTTGATATAGGTGCCGGGAGAGGAGAACTTGCAAAATTTTTTGACAATTACATAGGAGTAGATATATCTCCGAGAATGTGCGAACTTGCAAGAAAAGATGGAGTTGGAAAAGTTTTATGTTGTGATGCCGAAGATATACCTTTTGATAACGGTATATTTGATTGTATTGTTTCAAATTTTGCTCTTCAATGGATGAATCCGGATAAAGTTTTTAAGGAAGCTGGAAGAGTGCTCAGGACAGGAGGGCTTTTCGGGTTTTCCATTCCTGTAGAAGGTAGCCTTGAAGAGCTTTTTTTAGCTTGGCAAAAAGCTTTTCTTAAACATAGGGGATTTATTGACGTCCTTTTCAAGTTTCCTTCCGTTAATAGTGTTTTTTATAGTCTTTATAGAAAAAATTTTGATGTGAAACAGATCAAAATAGATAGATATACCGATTTTAAAGATACACCTTCGCAGGCTTTAAAATCAATAACCGGAATTGGAGCGAGAAATCCCTACCGACATAGGTCTTTATATCCTGGTAAAGAGTTTTATCGTTTTTTTAAGAAAGAGTTTCAAGATAAGAAAACACGAAAATATCCCGTAACCTATCAGGTACTTACGGTTTTAGCGATAAAGCGGCAAAGTTTTTAAAAAAGTAATAAATTGGTAAAATGAGAATCTGTTTTAGGGAAGAGTTATGACTCCGAGAGAAAGGTATGTTTTGCTTAAAACTATAGAGCTTTATATGGAAACTGGAGAACCTGTTGGTTCAAGGACTCTTCAGAAGAAATTTTCAATGGATATAAGTTCCGCAACTATAAGAAATGTTATGTCTGATCTTGAAGATAAAAGTTATCTGTATCAACCTCATACATCTGCCGGAAGGCTTCCAACAGATGAAGGCATAAAGTATTACATAAATTATCTTCTATTTTCAATCGGTGAGATTGAAACCGGAATCGGAGTTCAAATAGTTGACTATATAAGAAATTTTAAAAAGGAAACATTTGATGAAATTTTTAATGCTGTTTTGAAATTTTTAACTCGTTCCACGGGATATGTAAGTCTTGGCATGAAGTGTGCTATAGATGCCCTCGTTATAAAAGAGATTTCGATGATAAAAGTCTCAATGTCAAAAGTTTTAATAGTTATCACTTGTGAGCCCGAATATATAATCCACCAAATTTTTCCTCTGAAAGTGGAACCCTCTATTCTTTTAAAAATTTCCAGAGAATTAACTTCGAAGTTTAGGGGAAAAACTCTTTCATCCGTAAAGAAAGAGCTCATAGGAGAAATAAACAGGGTGCAGAAAGAATTTCTTGAGCTTTCCTTTTCTCTAAAATCTCACATAATAAAGATGGTAGATAATGTTAATGATATTAACATTTCAGGAACATCAAATATCTTTAATGTATTAGAGGAAGATTTTAATAGAGTTCAAAAAATTATCAATGTTCTTGAAGAGAAGAAAACACTTCTTGAAACTTTTGAAAAACTTATAGATACTGCCGATAAAATTACAGTAGTTCTTGGTACGGATACCGAAATAGAGGCACTTGAACCTTTTAGTATAGTAACGGCAAAATACTCGGTTAAGTCAAAAGATGCAGGTTTAGTAGGTATTCTGGGGCCAAAAAGAATGGAATATTCACGAATAATTCCTGTGGTAGAGAATGTTTCAAAAGCTCTTTCCCGTATGTTAAGTCAAGAAAAGTATAGGTGATATAATTCCCCCATCTGAAAAATCAGGAGGCGTAATGTCAGTTAGAGTAAGATTTGCTCCGAGCCCTACCGGATTTATGCATGTTGGAAATGCAAGAACGGCACTTTTCACCCACTTATTTGCAAGACACCAAGGCGGGACATTCGTTTTGAGAATAGAAGATACAGATACCGAAAGACATAGTGAAGATGCCGTAAATGTTATATACGATGCACTTAAATGGATGGAACTTAGTTGGGATGAAGGTCCTTTGAAAGGTGGAAATTTTGGTCCTTATAGACAGTCTGAAAGAACGGATATTTATAAAGAATATATAGAAATTTTGAAAGAGAAAGGACTTGTTTACGAGTGTTTCTGCAGCAAAGAAGAACTTGATAATATGCGTCAGGAACAACTTAAAAAAGGACTTCCACCGAAATATACGGGAAAATGTCGGCATCTAACCAAGGATGAGAAGGAACGACTTAAAAAAGAAGGCAGGAAACCAGTATTAAGGTTTAAAGTACCTCAGGATAGAATTGTTATCTGGAAAGACCTTGTTAAAGGTGCTATTTCAATAGGTGCCGAGCAGCTTGGCGGTGATTTTGTTATCGTTCGTTCAAACGGAATGCCCGTTTACAACTTTGTGGTTGTTATAGATGACGCTCTTATGAGAATTTCCCATGTTATCAGAGGTGAAGACCATATCTCAAATACCCCGAAACAGATACTTCTTTATGAAGCTTTTGGTTTTAACGTTCCTGAATTTGCTCACTTGCCAATGATATTAGGAGAAGACCGAAGCAAACTTTCCAAAAGGCACGGTTCAGCTTCGGTAGCGGAATTTAAAGATAAAGGTTACCTTCCGGAAGCGTTTACAAATTTTATTGCTCTTCTTGGATGGTATCCGAAAGACGGAAAAGAGATTCTTTCAAGGGAAGAGCTTATAGAACGGTTTGACATGAAAGATGTAAATAGCTCACCTGCTATTTTTAATTTTGAGAAACTAAACTGGATGAATAAGGAATATATAAAAGCTTATGATGTTTCAAAATTGACAGAGATGATAATTCCTTATCTTGAAAAAGCTGGTTTTGATATTGGAAAGTTTGATAGAAAATGGCTTGAAAAGGTTGTTGATGCAACAAGAGATTATCTTACTGTTCTTTCTGAAGCTCCTGTTTATATGGAAACCTTTTTAAAAGATGATTTTGAGATAGAAAAAGATGCTGCTGAGTTTATGAATGAAGAGAGATTAAACGTGGTTAAAAAATTCCTTGAAAAGGTTGAGTCTGCTCCTGAGATAGACGGAGAACTGTTTAAAAAGATTGTAAAGGAAACGGGAAAAGAGCTTGGAGCAAAAGGAAAAAATCTTTTTATGCCTATTAGAATAGCTCTTACAGGAAAAATGAAAGGTGTTGAGCTTGATATACTGGTTTCTCTCCTTGGGAAGGACAGAGTTGTAAAAAGGCTTCATCATGCAATATCAAAACTTGAAAGGAGAGAGCCATGAAGAAAAAGCTACTTGTAGGACTGGTAATTACTGCGGGATTTTTTGCAGGTTGTGGCCAGAAACAGGAAACTACAACGACAAAAGCAACACCTATGTGGGACAAAAGCTGTGCTCACTGCCATAACGGTAATATGGCAGTGACAAAAGACACAATTCTTGCAAAACACAAAGATAAAGAGCAGTTTCTAAATGCTGTGAAGGAATTTGTAAGTGCCGGAAAAATGCCTCCAAATCTTCCTTACGGTCAGGTAGCTGACGAGCTTTACAAGTAAAGTTTGGCGGGGTATATCCCCGCCAGATTAATTATGGAGAAATAATATCAGAAGGTAAAGTTGAGATTGAAAAAGGGTCAGTTATAGATGGAATATAAATAATTTCTGGTTCATTATCCTCAGGTGGCCAATACAGTGGAAGGTAGCCGATTATATGAAAATCTACAGGGTCTGGAACAGGCTGATTTTTAAAGGCATATACCCTGAAACAATAATCTTTATTTTCTTCAAGCTTTCCGGAATAAATTAGGGATGAGACTGCAGCACTGTAGCTATTACCGTTCTCCACATAAGCAAACACTTTAAAGTTATCAGAACAGCTGTTTCCATCTGAATCACTATACATTATTGCATAACCATCTATTTGAGTACCATTAGAAATTTCATTCCAGCCCAAAACAAGCTTTTCATATGGAAAATATTCCATTTCATACCATAAAGTAGCATTCCAGCCTTCTATTGCAGGAACTGCCATGACAGAAAGAGGAAAAGAGAAATCCGGATTATTTAAAGGAGAAA
>JALSLT010000002.1 GCA_026988135.1 Desulfurobacterium sp. | reverse complement strand
GTGATATGCTTGGATACGACCCACTCTATCTTGCCAACGAAGGAAAAGCTGTAATTGTTGTTGATAAAAATGATGCAGAAAATGTGCTTGAAAAGTTAAAAACACACCCACTTGGAAAAGAAAGTGCCATCATAGGAGAAGTAACCGATAAGTTTAAAGGAGTGCGTCTTAAAACAAAGATAGGTGGAGAAAGAATTCTTGACCTTCTTGAAGATGACCCTCTGCCAAGGATATGCTGATGATTGAAACCGAAGTGATAAAGTATCTTACCCTTTCTTATACATTCGTCCTGATAGTTATTCTTTTTGACAGAAAAATGGGCATCGGTTTATGGAAAGAGCTCGCGATAAACTCTGTCCTTTCCCTGCTTCAACTTGTAGGAATAGGAGCCATTCTTATCTTTCTCTTAAAGTTTAATTCCATACTGATGACACTTTCCATTATTTTAGTAATGATTTTTAACGCTTCCTGGATAGCCCTCAGTAGATTTAAGCTTAAATCTTACGACAAAAAGAAAATTCTTGCCCTTATTTTTGTCACAATCCTGTTTGTCACAGTTGCCGTTGTTGGACCTTTAGTTGCTGTGGGATTTGTGAATTTTACACCAACAAAGATAATCCCTATGTGCGGGATAATTGTTGCCGGAGGTATGCGTTCCCTTTCCCTTGCTTTCAACTTTTACAAAACAAGGTTAAAAGACCTTGAAGATTTCATCGTTTCACTTGCAGCAATCGGTGCATCGGACATGAAAATTTTCAGCATAATATTTAAGGATATTCTAAAGAATGCCACAATACCGATGAGAGATATGATGAAAGCCGCCGGTATTGTTCACATTCCGGGAATAATGGTAGGTCTTCTGATGGCAGGAACATTCCCTTTAAAAGCGGCAGTTATTCAGTTTACTGTACTATCCTCCATGCTCTTTGAATATGCGCTTGTTACAACCATGTTTATGCTATTATGGATAAAACTTTTCGGTTTAAAACTTGAACTTGATTAAGTAGAGGGGAAGCTATGAAAGTAATAGAATCTAAAGAGGTCAGAGTTCAAAAAGTAATCACAAAAACAGGTGTTGAGCTTTTAAAAATAAGCATTTCTCCATCCCATTTCTTCCTTGAGCAAAACCCAGAAAAAAGGAGTAAGTACGGAGTTGCTTACAAAGAGATTAAAAAGATTTATCCCGATTTTTATATGTTCTGGGAAATAAAAAGTGACCAGTATACAGGCAGACTTCTTACAGGAAGCTTTTTAGAAAAGGAAGATATAGATAAATTTATAGACTCAATAATTTCCGACAGAGAGTATAAAAATTACAAAGATGAACGGGACGAGTTTTAAAATATCTATATAACTTGACAACTACACCATAAAACCCTATTTTACTATTCGCACCTTTTGGAGGGGTGGCCGAGTCTGGCTGAAGGCGGGTGACTTGAAATCACCTGAGGGCCTAACCAGCCCTCCGGGGGTTCGAATCCCTCCCCCTCCGCCACATTAAGAGCCGCTAGCTCAGTTGGTAGAGCAACGGACTTTTAATCCGTAGGTCCCAGGTTCGAGTCCTGGGCGGCTCACCACTAATTGGAACTTTCTGGAGAGGTGGCCGAGCTGGCTGAAGGCGGCGCCCTGCTAAGGCGTTGTACCGGGATAACCGGTACCGCGGGTTCGAATCCCGCCCTCTCCGCCATCTTTTAACTTCCCCTTCCAAAATAAAAGCAGGAATAAGTAATGAAAAGAGAAGTGCTTTCAGAGTTTCTAAGCACCTACATACTCATTTTTACAGGTTGCTCTGCCATAGTTTGTAACTCTCTTTATGGAAATCTGGGAGCAATAGGAATATCTCTTGTCTTTGGCTTCAGTGTGGCAATCCTTATAATAGCTTTTGGAAAAATAAGCGGTGCACACATGAATCCTGCAGTTACAATCGCTTTAACAGTCTCAAAAAATTTTGATAGAAAAAAAGTTATCCCGTATATAAGCGCACAAATTTTTGGAGCGGTTGCTGCATCTTTTACCACACTCTTGATATTCTCTGAAACAAAAAAGCCACTTGAAAAGTTGGCGTATCTTGGGGCAACGCTTCCTTCAGGTTCTGCTTTTCAATCATTCACAATTGAAATTATACTTACATTTATTCTAATGATAGTAATTTATCTCAGTGCGGTTGATAAAAAAGCACACAAACATCTTGCACCTTTTGCAATAGGCTTTGCAGTTGGTGTAGATGCTCTTTTTGGTGGTGCCATAAGCGGAGCAAGCATGAATCCTGCAAGAAGTATAGGCCCAGCCATAATATCTGGCAAGTTGGATTATCTGTGGCTGTACATAATAGCACCTACAATAGGTGCATTAATAGCCGCAAAAGTTTATGAAGGCCTTAAAACAACTAACATTGACTAATTTCTAACCTGGATTAAATTTTCTTATAATCATGTTCTATATCATCAAAAATTAAAAAATTATTATCAAAGGAGAAGGTGTATGAAAATACCTGGATACTCCTACTTAGAAGAAATTGAAAGAGCGTTTAATATAAAAATTCAGGAAGAGGAAAAAAAGAAACTTAAAAAAGTTATTGAAAAACATCCCATGTTCATCCCGGAATACTACGCCAAACTGATAGATTGGAAAAATCCTGATGACCCTATTAAACAGATAATATTTCCATCTGTTGACGAACTTGACCTATCAGGCTCCTACGACACCAGCGGAGAAAAAGAAAATACTGTCCTCACAGGACTTCAACATAAATACAAGGAAACCGCTCTTCTTCTTGTAACAAACAGATGTGCAGGTTACTGCAGACACTGTTTTAGAAAAAGGCTTGTGGGAATTCCAACAGATGAAACTGTAAAACTTTTTGATAGAGCCGTTGAGTACATTAAAGAGCATCCTGAAATTACAAATGTTCTAATATCAGGTGGAGACCCCCTTATCCTTCCAACAGATGTAATAGAGTATTTTCTTTCAGAACTTTCAAAGATTAATCATCTGAAATTTATCCGTATAGGAAGCAGGATTCCAGTATTCTATCCCATGAGAATCACAGAAGACAGAAAGCTCCTTGAGATATTATCAAAATATTCAACTCCTGAAAGAAGAATCTACCTTGTAACCCACTTTAACCATCCAGTAGAAATCACTGATGAAGCAAGAAGAAGTATTGACTCTCTCATAAGACACGGTGTTATTGTAAGCAATCAAGCTGTACTGTTAAAGAAAGTTAACGATAATCCCGATACAATTGCAACCTTAATGAAAGAGCTTGTTTCTGCCGGTGTGGTACCCTACTACCTTTTTCAGTGCAGACCTGTTAAACGGGTTAAAAAACATTTCCAGATACCGCTAAAAGAGGGATACCGTATAGTTGAAAAGGCAAAACAGAAACTTGACGGACACGCAAAAAGGTTTAAATACATCATGTCCCACAAAACAGGAAAAATAGAGATAGTGGGAATCATAGGAGATGAAATTTACCTTAAATATCACCAGGCAAAGCAACCGTCAAAAGTTGGCAAACTGTTTAAGAAAAAACTTACACCAGAGGCAGGATGGCTTGATGATTTAAAGCCTATCAACACTAAAAGCGAAAAGTTTGTTGAAGTAAATTAATAATTATGAAACGCATCTTTATTACTTTTGTTTTTACTACCCTTTTCTTAATAGAACCTTCATTTGCTAAATTTTTAAAGATTATCTCCCTATCTCCCGCAACCACAGAGGTAATTTTTTATATAAATGCCGAAAACCATTTAATAGCAAATACCATCTACTGCACTGTACCTGAAAAAGCAAAAAAGATAGAAAAAATAGGAGGCATAATAAACCCCAACATTGAAAAAATAATCTCTTTAAAACCGGATATCGTGATAGGCTCAAAACTTACACCTAAACAGGTAGTCTCTATTCTTAAAAAGTTCAATATTCCTGTAAAAATTTACAGGATAGAAACTATTCAAGATATAGAAAAAGCCATAATCTCAATAGGAGATATTACAGAAAAAAACGGAGACAAATATGCCGCAAAATTTAGAAAAAAATACCTAAATGAAATCGAAAAGCTAAAACCGTGTTTAAAAGGCAAGAGAACACTTATTATATTCTCTGATAATCCCATTTACACAGCTGGAAATTCAACTTTTTTGGGAGAAATAATAAAAGATGCAGGTGGAATAAATATTGCAGGGAGCGGAAAATATAAAACAGTATCTGCCGAGTATGTAATAGCACAAAAGCCTGATTTTATAATTTATACAGCAATGGAAAAACACCCCAACAAAAACATTATATTTAAAGATTTTGGAATAAAAACCGTATATGTTAATTCAACCTATCTTTTAAAACCGGGACCCTATATAATAGAAGGTATAAGAGAGTTGAGGGAAACCGTTTGCGGAAAATAACAGGAGCTATAACCGTAACAGTTTTACTTTTTCTTTTTTATCTATTTTTAGGCCATCCTTCTGAAGAAATTGTAAAAAATATAAGACTACCTGAACTGCTCCTTACCTTCTCAGCCGGAAGCATCCTTGCAGTGTCAGGTGTTATTTACCAAAATGTTTTATCCAATCCCCTTGCAGACCCTTACATCCTTGGAGTTTCAGCAGGAAGTGCATTTGGTGCAGTTATAGCTTTTTTAACAGGTAATAATCCCACTTTATTTGCCCTATCCGGTGCAATTTTAATTATTACAACTATTGTAATTGCAGCAAAAATGTTAAGTAGCAAAGTAAAACTGATACTGTTTGGAGTTGGCCTAAACGCTCTACTTTCTGCTCTGATAGTATTTCTAACAGCTATCGGAACACCGGAAAACCTTCCTTCAATTCTTTTTTTCCTTATGGGTTTTATCCCGATTATTCCTTTCAAAACCGCTCTACTCATTTTTGCTCTTTCCATATTACTTCTTCTAATTCTAATCCCTTTTTCAAAAAAAGCTGACGCTCTATCCCTTGGAGACAGCTTTGCATACTTCTCCGGTATAGCCCCTGAAAGAGAAAGAATAATCCTTATAACAATAACCT
>JALSLT010000001.1 GCA_026988135.1 Desulfurobacterium sp. | reverse complement strand
TGGCTGGGACCTTGAACTTGTAGAACTTATAAAAAAAGATGGGAGTGTTTACTTTTTTGATACGAAAGTAAAAATTAAACCTCCTCCTGGATTTTATCTTGACCTTGTTCCTCGTTCAAGTATTTATAAAAGCGGTTTTGTTCTTGCCAATTCTGTTGGAATTATAGATATGACATATAGGGGGACTATTAAAGTTCCTCTTGTAAAGGTTGACTTGTCAAAGGATGATCCTCAACTTCCTTGGAGGGCTGTGCAACTTATACCGAGGAAGTATTATCCGCTTGAGCTTAAAAAGGTCGAATCACTTGATAAGACGATAAGAGGAGAAGGAGGATTCGGAAGTACTGGAAAGTAGAGGAGATGAAATAGGGTGATTCCATTAAAGGATCTAAACAAGAGTAGAACTGCTCCGGTTGTTACTTCATTTATTATTGCGTTGTGTGTTGTTGTTTTTATTTTTGAACTTGCTTCCGGTAGGGATATTGTCTATCTTTTTCATGCTTTCGGAGTTATTCCTTATGAGATAATTAGCGGTGTTGATATTCCTCCTCCCGATCCGTTAACTCTTTACGGGACTCTTATATCCCATCAGTATCTTCACGGAGGATTTCTGCATATTATCGGAAATATGCTTTTTCTGTGGATATTTGGTGATAATGTAGAAGATTACTTCGGGAAAATAAAATTCTATATTTTTTACACATTTTGCGGTGTTGTGGCTGCTTTGATTCAGGTTTTTGCCTTTCCCGATTCCGTGGCTCCTTTAATAGGGGCTTCCGGTGCTATTAGCGGTGTTTTGGGGGCTTATTTTATCCTATATCCAGGGGCGAAGATTGTAACTCTTGTTTTTCTTGGATTTTTTGTTGATTTGATAGTGGTTCCCGCTTATATTTGGATACTTTTCTGGTTTTTTGTACAGTTTTTAAGTCTCATCTCAACCGCTTCTACATCCGGAGGAGGCGTTGCATGGTTTGCCCATATAGGAGGTTTTGTGGTTGGAGCTCTTATAGCAAAAATGCTTGTTTCTATAAAGGGAAAACCTCTTAGTATAGTAGAGTGAAATTTTGTAATACACGATGCTAAATTCTATTAGAGGTGTAAAATGGGTTTTGTGGAAAGAGCGGTTCTTACAGTTGCTGATATGATGTGTGCTGCTGCTATAACGGCTCCTAAGGGAAGGGGAGTGAATCTTCTTTTTGTGAAAATATTTATTGGAAAGGAAAAGAACCAAGTATCGGATTTTATGCTTGAAATAGGAAGGGAAAAGAGCATCCCTTTTTTTATAAGAGATGGAAAGAATGTTAATGATGCCGATGCGGTGGTTTTCATAGGTACGAAAGTTTTACCGAGAAATGTTCCCAATTGTGGGTTTTGTGGTGCTGAAAACTGTGTAGAATCTGTTAGAAAAGGATGCTTCTGTGCTTATGCTGTTGGAGATCTTGGTATAGCCGTTGGTTCTGCAGTTTCGTTAGCTGCTCACCATCATATAGATAATAGGATAATGTTTTCTTTTGGTAAGGCTGTTATAGAGGGTGGTTTTATTCCCAAAGAGATAAAACTTGGATATGGAATTCCTCTTTCGGTAAATGGGAAAAGTATATTTTTTGACAGGAAATAGATATGGAAAAATGTTGGGTTGTTTTTAAAAATGAGAATGGGATAGAAAGTTCTACAGTGTTTGTTAGAGATTTACCGGAAATTTTGAAAATTAAAAAACCTTTGTGGGTACATTTTAGAAATATGACCGAAGAGATTGAGGATTTTCTACTTGAGCAATTAAAAATAAACGAGCTTTCTATAGAGGATGCAGTGTATGAGGATAGGCCTAAGGCTGAAACCTTTGAAAGTTATGTTTTCATTCTTCTTCTCTATTTTGACGGAAGGATAAGTAGAAAAAGAAAGTTTTCTATTTTTTGGACAAAGGATTTAATAGTTACTGTTGGGAGTAGAAAACTTTTTGAGGAAACAAAAACGGAGCTTTCTCTTGAAGAGTCGGAAGAGATTATGCCGGATAAGATTTTTTGGTTTATATCAAGTACTGTGGTAGATAGATGTAAGAGGGTGGCTTTAACTCTTGAGAGGCAGCTTGATGATATAGAGGTAAAAGTTTTTAGGGAGCAGAATCCGGAACTTCTTGAGGATATTTCAGATTTGAGTTTTGAGATTATTTCTCTAAGGAGGACGGTTAAGCAATTAAGAGATGTTTTCCGTTCTTTTCTCTCTTCCCTTCCGAGATTCGGAAAATCAAAAAATATTCATTTTCTTAGGGATGTTTCTGATGAGCTTGTTATGCTTTATGATCATATAGATACTTTGCATGAGATGCTTCAGAATATCTTTTCCGTATTTTCTTCTCTTGTTGAGTTTAAATTGAATGATATTATGAAAACTTTAACGATAATTATGACTATTTTTGCTCCGATAACTATGATTTCGGGGTATTACGGGATGAATGTGGTGGACCTGCCTTTTTCCGATTCTCATTTTGGTCTTTTTGTCGTAACCGGAATGATGGCTTTAATGAGTTTTGGGTTTTTGGCCTACTTTAGAAAAAAGCAGTGGTTATAAAGGTAATTCTATTTTGAATACGGTTTTCCCAAGATGTTTGTAGACGCTTATCTTTCCTTTGTGAGTTTCTATGATTTTTTTCGTATTAAATAAACCGAGGCCAAACCCCTTGTCCTTTGTGCTTTTAAACGGTAGAAACAGATTTTCTTTATCTATGGGGAGATTTGCATTATCTTCTACAAGGATTACGCTTTTATCCTTTTCTTTTCGAATAGATATGGAAAGATCCCTTTCTCCTTTTTTGAATTCAAGGGCTTCTATGCCATTTTTTATAAGGTTACGCAATGCTGATTCAAGAAGTTTTTTGTCTCCGTGAGTTTTTACATCTTCTCCAAAGATTTGCACTTTTATCTGTTTCTCTTTCAGGATTTTTTCAAATTCGTTCACTATTTTAACAATGATATTTTTTAGATTTACTTTGCCTTCTGTTATCTTTATCGGTTTATTAACGGAAGCCGTTTCGTCAATTATTTTTGATAGTTCCATTATCTCTTTTTGTAGAAGTTCCGCATATTTGGAATCTTTTGTTGAAATTATCCTATAAGCTATCATATTTAATCTGCTGAGAGAATTTTTTACTTCGTGAAGTATGGAAGATATGGCTATCGATACACTTTTAAGTCTGTCTTTTTCATAAATTTCTTTTTGGAGAGTTTCTCTTTCTTTAAAGTATAAACGGAAAAATACCAATATTCCTGTTATTAAAATAGCGGAGATAGCCGTTCCAGTGATAAATTGGATAATAATATGTTTGTTTATTTCTTTTTCTTTTGATGTGTCAAAATATAGAGAGATAGAGAAGTTTTTAAAATGGATCTTTTTTTCTACAAAATTTTCGTCTGTTTCGGATCCGGGGATAGTTATATCTCTGTTATATAGATAGAGTTTCGCTCCTTTTAAAAAATCCGATTTTTCCATATAAGATGATAATGAGCTTACCGGGTCACCGCCACTTTCTATAGTACTGTTTACCATCGATTGAATTTTCTGAACCTCTCTGTGGACAGTTATTTGGAAAAATCGATTCCATTCGGTTTTAAGTCGATAGAAGTTATAACTGAAAAATATTGCCAGTATAAAGGTTAGCAGGATGGGTAAAATCAATTTTATTTTTTGTTTTTTATATTTCATACTTCTTCCGTTTATATCTGAGGGATTTTTCATCTATTCCGAGAAGTTTGGCTGCTTTTGTCTGGACATAATTTGTTTTTTCCAGGACTTCTTTAATTAGTTCCTTTTCCGTTTCTTCCATTAGTTGGGGTAGAGGTTTTGAAAAACTTTCTTTTTCCGTCTTTTTTTCGGGAGTAGAAAGAGTAAAGTGTTCCGGTTTTACTGTTTCTTTTGCTATGAGGACAGCTCTATGAATTATGTTTTCAAGTTCTCTAACATTTCCTGGGAAAGAGTATTCTGCAAGTTTTTTCAGTGCTTCATTTGAAATGGTTAAAGTTTTTTTATATTTTGTGGAAAATTTTCTAACAAAAAACCCCACTAATTCTACTATATCTTCTTTTCTTTCTCTTAAAGGTGGAATTTCAACTCTTAAAACATTTAGTCTGTAGAATAAATCTTCTCTGAATTCACCATCCTTTACAGTTTTTTCAAGGTCTCTATTTGTTGCTGCCACTATACGAACATCCACTTTTTTTGTGTTTAGACTTCCTATTCTTCTTATCTCTTTTTCCTGAAGAAATCGTAGGAGTTTTGTTTGTAAAGGTAGTGGAAGGTCTCCTATTTCATCAAGAAATAGTGTTCCGTTGTCAGATTCTTCAATAAGGCCCGGTTTTGCTTTTATTGCTCCGGAGAAAGCTCCTTTCTCATGTCCGAATAGTTCACTTTCAAACAGGTTTTCCGGTATGGATGTACAGTTTACCGGTATAAATTTTCCGGTTCTTTCGCTTGCTTTATGAATATACTTTGCTATAACTTCTTTTCCTGTACCACTTTCTCCAGTAATCAATATAGGTGCATCACTTTTTGCGAATATTTTAACGGTTGATAGAAGTTTTTCCATTGCATTGGATTTGAATATAAATGATTTTTCCGAAGGAGACTTTTTTAACTGCGTGAGTTCGCAGCATTTTGATAAAAGATTTGCAAGTACATCTATATCGTATGGTTTGGTTATATAGTGGAAAGCACCGGCTTTTATTGCTTCAACCGCATCTTCAACATCACTAAAAGCTGTTATTACTATAACTTCGATTTCCGGATAGGCTTCTTTTATCTCTTTTAAAAATATTATTCCTGACTTTCCTGGAAGTTTTACATCTGTTACAACAGTATCTACCGGGTTTTCTTCAAGGGAATTTTTTCCCTCTTCTGCAGAAGAAACCGAAATAACTTTAAATCCCTTTTCTTCAAGGGACTCTTTAAGTAACTCCCTCTGTATCTGATCATCTTCCACTATAAGTACTTTTCCTTTCATCCTATTTCCCGAAAGTCATTTGATAGAACATTATAATAGATAAACTTCCCGTTATGATTAACGTTATAGTTGCGAACAGGTTGCTCCATAATCCGTTGGTGTGTTCTTTTAAAATTTCATTTTTATTACACAATAGAAGAAGTATGCCGACGATAATTGGAATCAGAATGCCGTCAAGTATTTGGCTGTAGTAGAGTGCATCAACGGTGGATATGGAAAGGAACTGTATGAAATTTCCGATTACGAGAGCACCGAAGAATACGGCGTAAAAACCTTTGGCGTCACTTACTTTATTCTTTAATCCTTCTCTCCATCCGAAAGTGTTTGCTACTGCATATGCTGCCGAACCGGCAAGTACAGGTATGGCAAGAAGTCCTGAAAAAATTATGCCTATACTGAATAGCAGGAATGCGTATTCGCCGGCAAAAGGTCTGAGAGCTATTGCCGCGCTTTTTACAGTATTTAATTCAATATCCTTCCCAAAAAATTCTGCGGCTGAAGCGACGATAATTGCATAAGCTATTATGTTGGAATAGATCATACCAATTACAGTTCCCAGCTTTACTTCTTCTACCTGAACTACTGTTTTTTGCTCTTCTCTTTCCTGGGAAGATTGCCAAAACAGCAGATATGGAGAGATAGTTGTACCCAATAATCCTAGAGCGGCAAGAATATAAGCCATTTTTAGTTTGATATTGGGAATAAATGTATTTATTAGCATTTTGCCCATATCCGGTTTTGACAAAACTGCTGAAATTATGTAAACAGAGAGAACCGAAGAGAAAAAAACAAGGACTTTTTTTATGGTTTTATAACTTCTGAATATTACAAGGTATGCTATTAATGCGGTGAGGGGAGCATCAAAATAAACAGCCTTTGATTTTGTTATTATTGCTAAAATTTCAGAAAGCCCTTGTAGATCTGCACCTATAGTGATTATGTTAACTATTACCAATAAAGTTACTATAAGAACGGCTGTTTTTTTTGAGTAGATAGATTTTATTATTTCCGGGAGACTTTTTTCTGTTATTACGGCGAGTTTGGCAGCCATATTTTGTACTTCTATCATCATAGGTGTTGATAGAAGCATAAGCCAAAGAAGGGAATAGCCTGTCGTGGCTCCGATGGCAGTGTACGTAACTATTCCTGCCGGATCGTTTCCTGAACCTCCTGTAATAAGTCCAGGGATAAATATGTTAAATTTTTTTCGCACTTTTACAAGTTTCTTTTTCTGTTGGTAGTTAATTTTTAACATAATGTTCTCCAAAATTTAAGTTAAGTAAATTTACTCTATTGGTTTTTAATATGCAATGAAAGATTTTATGGAAAAGTTGCAATCCTTTTTAAAAGAGTGTCCTAAATTGATAGTTGGGTATATGTATATGTTAGCAGTTGGTTAGTGTAAGTAGAGAGTTTTATGGTTTTTAAATTTGATGAGGTTCTATGTTCCGGGTATAGAAGGAAAATGATAGATATTTAGGAAAGCATAATTTAATCGGGAATTGGGGAAAGTAAAAAATCAAATTTTCAATAGATGTATTCTGAATGATACTGGATATATTATAAATCCGGAGGACGTGAATCCCCCGGATTTAATTGATTTAAAATTAAAACACAAACAGAAGAATAAGGGAAACAACCAAAGCATAAATAGCAAGAGCCTCAATAAGAGCAAGACCGATAAACATGTTTGTTGTAAGTCTTCCGGCAGCCCCCGGGTTTCTTGCAATAGCTTCCTGCGTTCCTCTAAGACCGATACCCTGACCGATACCAGCCCCTGCGGCACCAAGACCGATTGCAAGCCCTGCTGCTATGGCAGCAGCAGACTTAACAGAAGCAGCTCCTGCAGCAGCTCCTTCTGCAGCCATAGCAGGTAAAACGCCTGCTATTAGAAGGAAAAGAGTGTAGAGAAGAGTTTCCTTTTTAATTTTCATCCTATACCTCCGTAAACTTCAAGTAGTGTTGTTTTAGTGTTCTTCCTCTTCTTCGTGGTGTACTGCAAGTGAAAGGTAAACTATCGTTAGCATACAGAAAATGTAAGTCTGTAAAAAGCTGTTACCAAAAACTATTGCAAGCCCGAACACAGGTACTAAAAGAGGTACCATTTTAAGTAGAACCCAGACAATCATCTCATCACCAAACATATTTCCGAAGAGACGAAGAGATAGTGAAAGAATTCTTGAAAGGTGAGAAACAATCTCAATAGGTAGCATCAAAGGTGCAAGGGCTTTAACAGGTCCGAGGAAATGTTTTAGGTAATTTAAAAGTCCCTGCTCTTTTACAGCTACGATGTTATAAGCAAAAAACGCGATAAGTGCAAGTGCAACTGTGGTGTTAAGGTTGGATGTCGGTTGAATGGCTATCGGTACGAGTCCTACAAGGTTGTTAAAAAGGATAAAAAACGCAAACCCCCCAACCAGAGGTAGAAAAGATAGACCTTTCTCCTCGCCTACGGCGTCAATTAGTGCTCCCGATATAAAGCCGATAAAACCTTCAAAAAGGTACTGAAATTTTCCCGGTATCTTTTTAAGGTTTTTTGATACCAAGAAAGAGATGAAGATAACAAACGCCATGGTGATCCATGTCCAGTAAACTACCGGCCAAGTGATGAATCCCGCTGCTCCTCCGTGTTCCATCAGCTCCTCTCCTTTAAGGTTATAATGATAGTTATTATAAATGCAAAATTGGTCCATATAGCTCCGCTAATTATAGCAAAGATATGTTCAGGCGCAACCCTGATTCCTGCATATAGTAGTGGTCCTATAAGAAGATATTTTAATATAAGTGAAATTGGGAAACCACCTCTATTTCCTTTGTCGGCATAGATGTTATTTCGCCATTTAGCCAAAAATTTTGCCAGAAATATGAAGTTTAAATATACAATAAAAGTTCCGTATAAAAACCATATAGAACTTGTAAAGTGAAGCCGGGAGTAAATTAGAAAAGGAATTAGACCAAGGAGTGTTATTTTTGCAAGGGTTGTTAAAACTTTACTTTCAATGTTTGTTATCATATCCGTCCTGTACAGCAGTGTAGATGTTTTTAAAACCGGCAGCTAATCCTATAATAAGCCAAAATATTGTCATCCAGGGCTTTGTGCCTAGCCATTTATCAAGATAGTACCCGGTAAAAAAGCCTATAATTATTGCGAGGACGAAACTTAGTCCAATTGTAGATAAAGATGCGCTCTTAATTTCTTCTTTTCCTATTTTGAATTTTTTTTCTTTCATCTAAAAAGTTGTCTCCGTCCTGTTTTTTCCTTTCTCTTTTGCCATATAAAGGGCTATATCTGCACGGTGGTAGATTGTATCAACATTATCATCCTTTTTGAAGGAGGTAATGCCACAGCTAAAAGTTAGTGGAATACAACTGTCATCTTCAAATTTTATCGGTTTTAAGCTTTTCCTTATTCTGTCAACTATTTTACAGGCTGAATCCACATCTGCAGACGGGAGTATCAGGGCAAACTCTTCTCCACCAACTCTTGCTAAAGTGTCTATTT
The DNA here is from genome assembly GCA_026988135.1 of Desulfurobacterium sp. Taxonomy (GTDB): domain Bacteria; phylum Aquificota; class Aquificia; order Desulfurobacteriales; family Desulfurobacteriaceae; genus Desulfurobacterium_A. The sequence goes on along the minus strand of JALSLT010000001.1, from coordinate 18,107 downwards.
TCCTTATAAAGTCTTTTGCAGTTTTTACAAATTCTTTTAATACAATATCTCCTGCTTTATGTCCGTATGTATCGTTTATCTTTTTGAAATCATCAAGGTCTATAAGTGCAAATGATAGGGGAGCTTTTTCTCTTTTTGCCCTTTCTATTTCTTCCTCAAGTTTTTTTATAAAGTACAATCTGTTGTAGCTTCCTGTAAGAGGGTCTGTGAGAAGATTTTTAGATAGCTGTTCTCCAATGTTTTTTATATTTTCTGTCAGTACCCCAAGTTCATCTTTTCTTGATGAAAGTTTCTCAAGGTTTTTAAGTGCGTTAAAGTCTCCTTTTGATAGCTTATCAAGGGAGTTTCCTATCTCTTTAAGGGTTTCTCTTACAGTATTTGAAAACTTCCGTGAAATTATTAAGAAAATTAAGCTGTAAGATGCTATAAGTATAATTGCTATAATTACAAGTATATACTTCATATTCTGGAAAAAGGAAATTAGCACATCTCCTTCTTGTACTTTCATCAGGGCTACGGTTTCTCCAAAAAGATTTTTAAGTGGAATGGTAGTTATTCCTTTGTTATCTTCCTTTAATTGATGATTTGGATTAAGAACCTCTATCTTAACAGATAGAAGTTTTTCTGCCTCCTGGATCTGTTTTTTTGAAAATAAAGTTCCAAAATAGATAAAACCAAAACTTTTTATATGGCCGCAGCTGTCAGATAGTGGGAGCACTCCAATTTGATAAAGATTTTCTTTTTCTTTCTGTAGAAAAAAGGTCAGCGGTTTTGCCATTTTCCCTTTTCTGAATTTTTTTTGCAGATAGGATATTATTCCTTTTATCTCAGTTTTACTGAAGAAAGGTTGGTTTATGTATACACTTTCTCCCTTTTTGTTGTACACTCCGTATATTTCAAACTGTGTTGTTACCATTTCGTCGTCTTCAAACATTTCTTTTAACCACTTGACATTTTTCTTTTCTACATTTTCATACATCTCATCCCACATTCCGAAACTGTTTAGCATGTTTCCTATACTTTTCTCATGGAGATGGATAAATGTAGGGAAGGCTTTTTCTATTCTTTTTTGCTCTGCGATTTTAATCTGGCAAAATAGCTTCTTAGAAAACCATACTTCCGATGCTAATGATAACCCCAGCGAGAATATGGTCATAATTGAAAGAAGCAATAAAAATTTTCTTCTTAGTGAACCTACTCCATTCCTCTTCAATATATTCCCCAAATTTGTTTGAGGGAATTTTAGCAGTTTTGCTTGATGTTTCAACTTTTAAAATTTTTCTATTTAGTTGTAACGTTTAAAAATGAAAGGTTTGCAGTATTTGCATCCATTGAAATTGTTTTAAGGAATTCATCAATATCCGATTTTATAGGAAGAGATGGTAGAGGATAATCGTTTTTAACTATCTCTTCATAGGAAGGGGTAAACTTTCCACATCCGTAGATGGAACATATTTGCTGGGCTATCTTTCCCCACGGCGGAGCGGACAATCTTCCTCCATCAGCTCCTTTCCATAAGGTTTTATAGCTATCTCTCCCATACCATATACTCATTACAAACGAAGTTGTGAATCCCGTGAAATATGCATCTCGCCAGTTATCGGTTGTTCCTGTTTTTCCCGCGATATCAAATTTCTCGGTGAGGTACGATATTCTTCTTGCAGTTCCGGTCTTTACAACATCTTGCATAATGGTTCTTAAAATAGCTATGTTTTTGGTGTCCGAAACTTTGTGAAATGAGGGGTTCCCTTTGTAGGTAAGTTTTCCGTGTTTGTCGGTAATCTCTTTTATTACATAGGGTTTATATAAAACACCGCCGTTTTCTATAGCTGAGAATGCTCTTAAAATTCTGTAAAGGTTTGCCGGAAAACTTCCGAGAACATAAGAAAGGTTAAAATCCCCCTTTGTAAATTCAAATTTTTTAAAATTATTTTTGACTTTTTTTGGTGTTTTCATTGCAAGGTGGATGGTTGCCACGTTTATCGATTTCCGAAGTCCGTCTTTTACTTCAACATACTTTTTGTATCTGCTTGAGTAGTTTTGAGGACGCCAGAATTCCTCTTCTTTTCCGTTACTTCTTTTGATTTTCATGGGAAGTTCGATAGGAGTATTTTCTATGTAGTCATACGGAGATATTCCGTTTTGAAAGGCTGATAGGTAGGTTATAGGTTTTGCCGTTGAACCGATAGGCCTTAGGATTTGAAAAGCTCTGTTAAGTTTTGTTTTTTTATAGTCTGTTCCTCCAACTACAAAAAGCACTTCACCGAAACGGGTCATAGCCATTCCAGCACACTGGAGGTCAGGAAGTTTATTGGTTTTTGAGTATTTTTTTGCATACTTGGATAAAGTTTCTTGAGAGAATTTTTGCAAGGAGCTGTCTATAGAGGTTTTTATCGTTAGTCCTTTATTATATAACTCTTCTCCGGAAATTATCCTTTTTGCCATAAATTTTATGAAATCGAGTTCGTACCCGGCAGTTCTGGGTTTTGCAGGTGATTGCAAAATACCAAGAGGCTGTTTTATTGCGTTAAGGTAAATGTTCTTTGTTATGTGATGATTTTCATACATCTGCTTTAAAACCCAGTTTCTTCTATTTAATGCTCTTTTCGGATGTTTAAAGGGATTATAGTATTCGGGTCCTTTGATTAAAGCGGCAAGAAGGGCACATTCTGTCAGGTTAAGTGTTTTAAGCTCTTTTCCGAATATGGTTTTTGCAGCGGATTTTACCCCATAGGCTCCGCTACCCATATAAACATAATTGAAATAAAGTTCGAGAATTTCATCTTTTGTTAGTTTTGCTTCAAGTTCTTTTGCGATTCCTATCTCTTTTAATTTTCTTTTCAGAGTTCTTTGTGGAGAGAGGAATATAAGCTTCGCAAGCTGTTGGGTTATGGTGCTTCCTCCTTGAACAATCTTTCCGGATGTTATATCTTTAACGGCTGCTCGGAAAAGTCCAACGGGATCTATTCCCCTATGTTCATAAAACCGCGCGTCCTCAGCGGAAATTACAGCAAATTTGAGGTTTTTAGGAATTTCTTCTATGGGGGAATAAAGGCGGAAATGTTTGGAGAAGAAAAATCCGATAGTATTTCCATCTCTGTCTTTTACTGTTGTTGCAAAGTTGGGCAATAGATTCTCTTTATACTGAGAGGAAGCTATCGCGCCATTTGCCAATATGAATAATGAAAAAATAATGGATAGAAATCTCATTTTATAACCTGCTCGATTTTAAAATTTTATAAGGGAGAATATCGGATATTTTCCTTTTTCGATTTTTTCCCTTCCTCCAAGGAATGTTAGTTCAAGAAGAAAGTCAATGCTTACAATCTTTCCTCCGAGTTTTTCAACAAGGTCGATAGCGGCACCCATTGTGCCTCCGGTAGCAAGAACATCATCTATTAAAACGACCTTCATTCCTTTTTGTATGGCATCCTCGTGTACTTCTATTTTGTCTTCTCCGTATTCTAAAGTGTAGGTTGCGCTTACCGTTTTATATGGAAGTTTCCCCGGTTTTCTTATTATGGCAAGACCAGCTCCTATTTTGTATGCAAGGGCTGATGCAAGAATGAATCCTCTTGACTCTATTCCTGCGACTATATCGATACCGGCTCCGATATATCTGTTTCCGATAAAATCTACAATTTTTTGAATGGCCCAGGCTTTGTGAAGGAGAGGCGTTATGTCTTTAAATATGATACCAGGTTTTGGGAAGTCGGGAATATCTCTTATAAGTGAACGTAGTTCCTGAATCTCTTTTTGAACGTTTAAGTCGGTTTCCACAAACGTTTTTTCCATATTTCCAGTACCTCCTGAATTTTCAAAGGGTATGTTTTCCTTGTATTGAAATTTTATACCAGATTTCAAAATTTAGTTAATCCGGTAATTTATGTAAAGAGGTTTATGTGGGTACAATCAGTTTTCTTATCTCCTTTATTTTGTCTCTGATTTTGGCAGCTTTTTCAAACTCCCAGTTTTTAGCGGCTTCTTTCATCTCTTTTTCAAGTTTTGCTATCTTTTCGAAAAGCTCTTCTTCGCTTTTCGGTAGGTTCTCTTCTTTAATTTTTAGAGTATAGAAAGGGTTGATGCCCGCATCTTCCAGTATGCTTGCATCAATTTCTCTTTTAACCGTTTCCGGAGTGATGCCGTGCTTTTTATTATACTTTGTTTGGATCTTTCTTCTTCTTTCTGTTTCTTCTATCGCTTTTTTCATAGAGTCTGTAATTCTATCGGCATATAAAATCACCTTTCCGTTTACATTTCTTGCAGCCCTTCCCATTGTTTGAACAAGTGCGGTTGTTGACCTTAAAAAACCTTCTTTGTCTGCATCAAGAATTGCAACCAGTGAAACTTCCGGAAGGTCAAGTCCTTCCCTTAGAAGGTTAACTCCTACAAGTACGTTAAATTCACCGGTTCTTAATCCTCTTATTATTTCTACTCTCTCAACAGAATCTATTTCTGAATGGAGATATTTTGTTTTTATTCCTTTGTCTATCAAATATTCCGTTAGTTCTTCGGCAGTTTTTTTTGTAAGAGTGGTTATGAGGGTTTTTTCGTTTTTCTCGGTTCTTTTCATTATTTCCGATAGAAGGTCTTCCATTTGTCCTTCCGTTTTTCTTGTCTTAATTTCCGGATCGAGAAGTCCGGTTGGTCTGATTATTTGTTCTACAATGTTTTCAGATATATCAATTTCAAAATGTCCTGGAGTTGCTGAAACAAAAATGGCTTGATTTACTCTTTCTAAAAATTCTTCAAAGTTTAAAGGCCTATTGTCATAGGCGGATGGAAGTCTAAACCCGTGTTCTATGAGATTGAATTTTCGGGCTCTGTCTCCTCTCCACATCGCTTTTATTTGGGGTACTGTTACGTGGGATTCATCTATAACTATCAGAAAATCATCGGGGAAGTAGTCAAGAAGTGTAAACGGGGGTTTTCCGGGCGTTCTTCCGTCAAGATGACGAGAGTAATTTTCTATCCCTTTGCAATGGCCTATTTCAAGAAGAAGCTCCATGTCGTATTTTGTCTTTTGTTCGATTCTTTTTGCTTCCGCCAATTTTTCCTGATTGAGAAAAAACTCAATCCGTTCTTCAAGCTCTTTCTCAATAGAACTAACCGCTTTGACTAATCGTTCATAGGGTGTTACATAGTGGGAAGCGGGATAGACCGTATAGTCTTCAAGCCTTCTTAAAATTTTGCGGTCAAAGTAGTCCTGTTCCGTTATTGAGTCAACTTCGTCTCCGAAAAACTCTATTCTTATATATCTGTCCTCAATGTCGGCGGGAAAGATGTCCATAACATCTCCCCTTGCTTTGAATATTCCCGGTTTCATTTCAAATTCGCTTCTTTCATATCCAAGGTTAACGAGTTTTCTTATCGCTTTTTCTCTATCTGTTTCTTCTCCTATCGTAAATCTAAGTGCCATATTTGAGTAAAAGTTTGGAGAGCCGAGACCGTAAATGCAAGAAACGGAGGAAACTACAATTACGTCTTTCCTTGTTAAAAGAGAAACAGTTGCCGAGTGCCTCATCCTTTCTATAACAGGGTTGATTGAGCAATCCTTTTCTATATAGATGTCTCTGTTTGGTATGTAAGCTTCCGGCTGATAGTAGTCATAATAACTGATAAAATATTCTACGGCGTTGTCGGGAAAAAAGTTTTTAAGTTCGTGGTATAACTGTGCCGCAAGTGTTTTGTTGTGAGAAATAATCAGCGTAGGTTTTTGGACTTTTTCTATGACGTTTGCTACAGTAAATGTTTTGCCGCTTCCGGTTATACCTAACAATGTTTGGTATTTATAACCTTGTTTTAGACCTTTTGTCAGCTTTTTTATGGCTTTAGGCTGATCCCCTTTTGGGGAAAATGAAGATTTAACTTTAAATATACCCATAGTGAAGTATAATTTATACCTGCTGAATACAGACAGGGAGTTTTAAAATGAAAAAAAAGTTAATAATGTCGATTCTTTTTCTTTCAACAACGGCTTTTGCCGCTGATATTAAATTCGGATTAAAATTGTACAGAGATGGGATGTATGACCTTGCGAATCAGACTTTTTCGCAGGTTTTAAAGGGAAATCCTCCCGGTAATTTAAAATTGTATTTTGTTCCTATGTTGGAAACGTTTGTAAAAACTGGTAATGCCAAGGATTTGAAGGTTTTGATTGCTGTTTGGAAAAGCAGATATTCCGGTTATCGGTCGGGAGCTTTGCTTGCCGGAGAGGTTTATCTTCAACTTAAGAGTGGAAAATCTTTTAAAGAGGCTTTTAACGAAAAGAGTTTTATCTCTCTTCCATTAAAAGAGAAGGTAATGTTTCTGAAACTTTTGCAGGAGATGTCTCTTTCTTTAGATGATAAGTTTTATCTCTTGACTCTTGGGGTTAAGAATGTTGATATTAAAGGTTCTCTTTCCGATAGCGGTTTTCTCGAAAAATTTGCCGGGGAGGCTGTTAAATATAAAAGGCAGGATATAACAGATTATCTTTTTGCAAATTACGGAGATTGGCTCAATAAAGATGAGTTTGCCCTTCCTCATATAAGGTATCTTGTTAAAAAAGGAATGTATTCTGATGCCATGCTTAAATTGAAAAAACTTTATAAGAAGGAGAAATCGTCCGATATTCTTTTTGAGATGGCAAAAGTTTACTATCTGCAGGGGGAGTATGGAAAAGCGTTAAAGCTTGCGAAAAAACTTAATTCCAAAGAGGCAAAGTTTTTAAGGGCTTGGTCTTACTTTAAGTTAGGGCTCAAGAAAAAGGCTTTTCAAGAGCTCGGTATGAGTGTGAAAAAGCCGGTAATTCCTGAAAGTCTTAAAGTGACACTTGATTTCTTTAAAGGCGATATAGACCCTGATGTTATTAAAAAGTATTATCCGGGGTATTACTATAAAGCTTTGCTTTACACATTTTCCACATTTGCCGACGAGTCTTTAAAGGGTGTTAACTATCATGACGCCGGTTTTTTCTTTTATGAGACCGGAAAATTTGATAAATCTTTCAATTATCTAAAGAATGCCGTTGCCACTAAAAAGGATCGTTTTTTGACTCCAAGGACACTTTATCTTATCGGAAAGATTGCCGGAATAAATAAAGATATAGGGATTATGGTTTATTCACAAATATCGAATAATTTTCAGAGGACCCCATACTATAAGGATTCCATACTGTCTTACGGGGAGGCTCTTCTCTTAAAGGGAGATTTTCCCGCTGCCATAAAAATTCTGGAATATGGAAAAGGGCAATATAGGCTTGACAGTCTTGTTTTGAGAAAATTGCTTGGTAGAGCCTATTTTTATACTGGAGATTATCTTAAAGCTGAAAAAATTCTTAAACCGGTAATATCTAAAGACGATGAGGCGCTTCACTTTTTTATTCTTTCAAAAGTGTTTGAAGGTAAGAAAGGTACAGCTTTTGAGTATTTGAGATTGAAGCTTAATAACGGTAGATTGTTTCCGGAAGTAGATTATGGTAGATTGATATATCTGGCTGTAAAGTTGAAAAAAGAGAAACTTCTTAAAAAGGTTTCTCCACCTATTGAGCCTACGGTTGCAGTTATGTACGGAATTGCAACAAAAAACAAAAAGCTTTTAGTTTCTCTGCTTCCGAAAGTTGATGAAGTTGGCAAGGTATCTATTCTTTATACCCTTTCAAAGACTGAAAAATTACCTGGGAAGAGATTTTATTATCTTTCACTTTTGAAAGCTGTTGCTCCGACTTCCAAAATTGCTCAATTTGCACAGAAGATGGAGGAGTATGAAGCGTATAGTTTTGGGAAATTTGACACTCTCCTTCTTAGTAATTCCGAGTTTATAGCTTACAATCCGGAAAACACTTTATCGGATGCGAATTCACTTGTAGAGAAGGCAAATGATTACTACGATGCGAAGGGGATACTTAAAGCTTACGGTTTGTATAGAATGGCTGTTGAACGTTCAACGGATCCTGAGATAAGAACATTTGCCGCTATGCGAATGGTAGATATAGACCTTAAACTTAAAAATTATAGGCGAGCTGTTAAAGATGTCTCTGTAATTCCGGATAATACCCAGAAGAGAAGAGATGTTAAAAACTATCTTTTGCTAGATATCTATTATAAACAGGGAAGGCTTCTTGATGCTTTAAATGCGGGAAGAGCCGTTTCAGATATAGAAAATCTTCCTGAAAATAAACGAATAAAGTTTGCTGCCAGGCTTGCTTCTCTCTATAAACTCGCGGGGAAAGAGACAGAAGCGATGAAGTTTCTCAATTATATAGTGAAACAGGGGCATCTGTCCGAGATAGATTACGATGATCTTGTTAATCTTGCGCTGTTTCTTGATAAAAAAGGAAAGAAGGACGATGCTGAAAAACTTTTAAAAGAGGCTTTTAAAAAAGCAAAGGAGAAGGAGCAGAAAGCGGAATCTCTATTTTGGCTTGCAAATGTTCAAGAGGAAAAAGGAGATAAAGAAAATGCTCTGATAAACTATTTGAAGATTCATTACGAGTTGGGTATCGAACCATGGACTTCCACAGCTCTTTATAAGGCAGCATTGATTCTCGATCGGAAAGGTAAATATGAGCAGGCTTTGAAGTTACTAAAGAAAGTAGCTAAAATTAAGGGTAATTCACCGGAAGGGGCAAGAGCGGTAGAGAAGATGAAAGAGATTGAAAAAAAGCTTAAATAATGAGGAGGCTTACCAGATGCAGAAACAGAGAGGAGTTAGGTTTATAGATTTACTTGTAAATGATATTGAGAAGAATCTTATCGATACCGAATATTTGATTGTTGATGATGTGGAGTATTTTAAAGAAAAAGTTAAAGATGTTATCTTGAATGAATATAAGGTTGACAAAGAGCTTGAAGAGGAGGCGGAAAGAATACTTCAACAAAATTCTGATGAAATAATGTACAGAGGTATTCCGTTTTTCAAAGCCAGAAAGCTTATAAAAGAGAAGCTTGCTAAAGAGAAAGGATTGCCGTCTCCGGGAAGCATCTTTACAAGGGAAAAAGCAAACTATATTGCCAGTAAAATATTGAGATTCATACTTACCGATGATGAGATAGATTATACAGTGGAGAAAGGGGTTGTTAGGCAGCAAATTGTTAAAGCTTTTAATAATATAGCACAGGTTAAAAAAGATGTTGATATGGTGGCAAGGGAGAAGATAGATTCTATGTCAAAACCGATACCGGAAGGTACTCCTGAATGGTCAGCTCTTTATCGGAGATTTTATGAAGAAGAACTTATCTCGAGAGGTTTAATTGATTCAGAAGATAGCTAAGCTTCTTGTAATCGGGTGGGTTGTTTTTATTCCTTTCTACTTTTACAGCTATTTTTTGGGAGAAAACTCCCTGCAAACTTTGAGAAATTTAGAGAAAAATTACCAAAAGCTTGTTAAAGAAGAGGAATATTGGCATTCCAAAACCGATGTACTCTCCGAAAGAATAAAATCGATAGAAGAAAACATGGATTTCTATTACGAGAAGCTTGCAAGGGAAATGTTCGTGAAAGAAAAGGAGGGTGATAAAACCTTCCTTTTCGTTGATAAACGACGACAAAAGCTTCAAATCTTAAACAGAAATTCGACAAAAACCGAAGAGTAAACTTTTAGCATCTCCCATCTTTTTTGTTTATTCCCAAGAATTTCTTTCCGAGACAGGTTTTCTTTTTTAACTTCTTCCTCATAAGCTTCTATCCAATTCTCTATATCTTTTTGTGTGACTTCTATATGAAATTGAAGACCGACAGCGCTTCCGTATCGAAATGCTTGGTTGGGATAAAGGGGAGTAGATGCAAGTTTTACAGCACCTTCCGGTAGGCTAAAGGTATCTCCGTGCCACTGAAATACCTCTATTTTATCATGGAAGATGAATTCAAATTCATTTTGAGGAAAAAGTTCGAACCAACCTATCTCTTTTCCCATTTCTCCTTTATACACTTTAGATCCGAGAACATGGGCTATTATTTGTGAGCCCAAGCAGATGCCGACAACTTTTTTTCCTTTATTTATAGCATCTTCTACAAGTTTGAATTCGTAATTAAGAAACGGGTATTTGTTAGCTTCATATACTCCCATTGGTCCGCCTAAAATAACTATAAAATCGTAACTATCGATATTGTTTACAGTTTCGTTCCGAAACGCGTTTATCGTTTCTGTTTTTACTCCTTTTCTTTCGAAAAGTGGTTCAAGAGTTCCCGGACCTTCCATATTTATATTTTTTACAAATAACGCTTTCATAAATACCTCCTTAAGAAAGTTTTCTATATTTTATACTGTCGAATAGAAATCTTATAGTATTTGTTGCATAGCTACCCGGCGGAAGGCTAAATTTTACAATGGTCTTTTCCTTTTCTTCCGTAACCTTAATGGTTTTTAAAGTGATAAACGTTTTTCTGTTAAATTTGTGAAAATATTTTGAAAGTTTTGAAAAAGATTTTCTATCTAACTGTATCTCTTTTAATATCTTTTCGTATAAAGGATTTTTAATTTCCGGATGGAAGATGGAAACGAATTCCTCTATCTCTATTTTTTCAATGGGAAAGAGCATAATTCCTCCCCGATATTTGAATTGAAGAAGTTGGGAGGTTTTTTCTTCAATAGTTTTTGCAAGAGCTATATTAAAAAGAAGACTTTGAAACACATTTGCCTGAAACTGTATCTCTTTTTCCGGAATAAGAGGGAATATTTCCCTGAGGGAGCTATTTTTGTTCTTTAATAGATAAAGGGTTAGTTCTCTTCTCCATCCGGTAAGCAGTTTGAGGGCTTCATGAAAATTGCCGTTAAGAAAAGCTTTTTTTCCTTTTCTGCTTCTTGAATTTTCCCATCCTACGGGAGTAAAAAGGAGTTTTACCGCATCTTCTATTCTGTTTTCTGCCAAATATTTAATGAAAGGTATTCCGTTTCTTAAAGAGATAAATCGTTGTTCTCCGTAGTAGTTTGGAATACCGATTCTAATAAGGGTGTTTATTCTGTCTCTGTCCGATAGGTTTTCTCTTATGACAATTTCAAACCGGTTTTCTAATATCGATTTTGAATGTAAAGGCTTATCTATAAAACCGATAAATTGGATTTTTAAGTTTTTATTTTCCAATGGTTGAATTTTATATTTCGAGGATATGGATATATGCTGGACTGTTAAGGCATTTTTATCTTTTAATCCGGCATAATTTATAGCATTTACGGGGATTTTTGATTTTTTTGCTAAGAATCTTAGAGCTTCCTCTGTTTCCAACCCTTTTTTCCAAACTGAGTACACCTTGTATTTGCCTTGAGATTTAAAATTTTCTTTAAGGATTTCTTTGACTTTGAACTCTTCCGGTTTAAATTTTATTTTAGCCATTTGCTTTTCTCCATGCCGGTGTAGCTCAGGTGGCAAGAGCGGGGCACTCGTAATGCCCAGGTCAAGGGTTCAAGTCCCTTCGCCGGCACCATTTCTATGATAATGTTATAATTAAATCCGTTTTTAACATTTATCCAGTTAAACTTTAATTTTTCTTTTTGTCGGAGGATTTGGATGTCTGAAAAGAAATATGATGCTTCTGCTATAAAAGTGCTTGAGGGTCTTGAAGCTGTTAGAAAGAGGCCCGGAATGTACATAGGGGATACCGGTGCTTACGGGTTACATCATCTTGTTTTTGAGGTTGTGGATAATAGTGTTGATGAGGCTCTCGCAGGATATTGTACTGAAATAGAAATTACGATTCACGAAGACAATTCTGTAACCGTTGCCGATAATGGAAGGGGTATTCCCGTTGACATTCATCCAGAACATGGAAAACCTGCTGCTGAAATTGTTTTAACGGTTTTACATGCCGGAGGAAAATTTGAAAAAGAAGCTTACCAATACTCCGGAGGACTTCACGGTGTTGGGGTTTCTGTTGTTAATGCTCTTTCCGAATGGTTGATTGTTGAAGTTCATAAAGATGGGAAGGTTTATAAGCAAACCTATGAGAAAGGAAAGCCAGTTACCACTTTTTCATCTATAGGGGAGACTCATAAAAGGGGTACGATAATCACTTTTAAGCCGGACCCGGAAATTTTTGAAGTTACCGAGTTCAGTTGGGATGTTTTGGCAAATAGATTGAGGGAGCTTGCTTTTCTTAATAAGGGGTTAAAGATAATTATCTCAGATGAAAGGGAAGAATCTCTTAAAAAAAATGTGTTCTACTATGAAGGTGGTATTATCGAATTTGTTAATAAAGTAAATGAGAAAAAAGGTCCTTTATTCCCCGAGCCTGTTTATATAGAGGGAATAAAGAACGATATTATTGTGGAAGTTTCTCTCCAGTATAACTCAACTTATACGGAACAAATCTTCAGTTTTGTTAATAATATCAATACTCGTGAAGGTGGTACCCATGTTTCGGGTTTTAGGTCTGCTCTTACAAGGGCGGTGACAAAATTTATAGAAGAAAATAACCTTATTCCGAAAAATACAAAAATTTCAATAACCGGGGATGATGTGAGAGAAGGCCTTATGGTTGTTATCTCCGTTAAAGTTCCGAATCCTCAATTTGAGGGTCAGACCAAAGCAAAATTGGGGAATTCAGAAGTGAAGCCTGTTGTTACTTCCATAGTTTATGAGAAGTTGACGGCGTTTTTAAATGAAAGACCCGATATAGGAAGAAAAATAGGAGAAAAGGTTATAACCGCTGCAAGGGCGAGAGAAGCCGCAAAGAGAGCAAGAGAAATGACGAGAAGGAAAGGTGCTCTTGAAGAGTTCTCGCTTCCAGGTAAGCTTGCGGATTGTTCCGAAAAAGATCCGGAAAAAGCGGAGCTCTATCTGGTAGAGGGAGATTCTGCCGGAGGTAGCGCTAAGCAAGGAAGGGATAGAAGATTTCAGGCGATACTTCCTCTTAAAGGAAAGATAATAAATGTTGAAAAGGCAAGGATAGAGAAAGTTCTTTCCAATGATGAAATTAAAACTATAATAACAGCTCTTGGGACAGGAGTAGGTTCCCATTTTGATATTTCAAAGTTAAGATATCACAAAATAATAATTATGACAGATGCTGATGTTGATGGAGCTCACATTAGAACACTTCTTCTTACGTTTTTCTTTAGGCAGTTTCCGGAAATAGTTGAGAAAGGGTATCTCTTTATAGCTCAGCCTCCTCTTTATCGTGTTAAAAAAGGAAAAAAAGAGATGTATATAAAGTCGGATGCCGAACTTGAAAAGGTTGTTGTGAATTTTGCCTTTGATTCTCTTGCCGTTCTTGATAAGGATGGTAAGGAGATGGAAAAGGACGGAGCAATAAAAGTTTTCGATAAAGTTATGGAGCTGAATAATATAGTTTCCATTCTTTCTCGTAAAAGAGATAGGGAGATTGTAAATGCATTGTTAAGAGCGCAAGCTGACTATAAAATGCTTTATAATGAAAATACGGCAAGAGAGCTTGCTAATCTTATAAAGGGTAACTTTCCTGAAAGTTTAAAGGATTGTGACATTAGAGTGGAAGAGAATAAAGAAGCAACGGGTTTCTTTATAGAAATAGATCTTCCCTATGATAACTATTTGACAAAAACGGTTGTTGTTGATGAGAAGTTTCTTATTTCCGATCTATTTAAAAGAGGAAGAGCTTTAAAAAGACAGATTAGGGAATTAATAGGGAATCCACCTTATAGAGTTAAGAAAAAAGGTGTGATTCATCAATTTTCAACTATAGATGAACTGTTTAATTTTATTATAAAAGCAGGGAAAGAAGGTATCTATATTCAACGTTACAAAGGTTTGGGAGAGATGAATCCCGAACAGTTGTGGGAAACAACTATGACTTCGGAAAACAGAACTCTTTTAAAGGTATCTGTTGAAGATGCCGTTGGTGCTGATGATATATTTACTATTCTAATGGGTGATAAAGTTGAACCGAGGAGAGAGTTTATTCAAAAGTTCGCAAAAGAGGTTAGAAATCTTGATATATAGGAAGAAAGGGATTACTTGCCTCTCTTTCTTCCGGTTATAAATTTTGCTATTGCTGCAAATCCTCTGAAAGTTTCCGTAAAAGGTTCGAGGTTTTTTTTCAGATTTTTAACGGAAGAAATTACTTCTGCTTCTGTTTTGTCTATAAGTTTTCCTATCTTTTGCAACAAGGAATAGGAAATGATAGTCAGGACTATTATGGAAACTGTTATAATTAACATGCATGTTGCTATTATGGCAAGGGATACAGATTCAATACTCATTTTTATCCTCTATAATTAGTTGAATTTTAACTTCCTTGAAAATATTTTAACATTTTCATAAATTGAAAGATGTTAGCTTCTGATAATGATGACTTAATAGTTTTTATTATTTGAAGATATTTAATTAAATTTCGTGTAAGGAGTGAGACTTATGGAAATGGTAGATAGACTTGTTGAGAAATTTAAAGAATTTACAAGAGCTAAGGGAATGAAGGTGACTCCTCAAAGAGTTGCGATTTACAGAGAACTTGTTAGTCGCTGTGATCACCCGTCGGCAGAGGACATTTATGAAGCGTTAAGAAGTAAATTTGCAGGGATTTCTCTTGCTACGGTTTATAGAACACTTACAAATCTGGAAAAGGTGGATCTTGCAACAAAGGTAGCTACAGTAAACGGAATAGCAAGATTTGATGGAAATGTAAAACCTCACAGTCATTTTATCTGTAACAAATGCGGGAGAGTTATAGATATAGATTGCAAGGTGAAAATTGACATTGAAAAGTTAAAAGAGATGAACCTGAGTGCCGAAAAATGTGAACTAACATGTTATGGAATATGCGATAAGTGCCAACATTAAAAATATTTTTTAGGGGGATATATCCCCCTAAAATTACTTTTCTATTGAGCGTTTACAAAAATGTCCAAAAATTTTCTAATGCGATTGTCACCTATTGAATAGAGGACTTTTGTCCCTTCCTTCCTGAAGTTAAGAATTCCAAGCTCTTTCATTATTCCAACATGTTGTGAAACCTTAGGTTGCGATATTCCGAGTTCTTCTTTCAGTTCCTTTACACATCTCTCTCCATCTGAAAGTAGCATCAAAATAGCGAGTCTTTCCGGGTGCCCCAGGACTTTTATTACTTCGGCTTTCATTTTCAGTTCTTGTGTAATAACCATTTTAAAACACCTCCTCTTCTATGTTTTCGGCATATATGTTGTTCCATAGTGCGGTAAACCTTCCGAATCTGTTTCCATCCCATTTGTTTGATGGAATTCCAAATTCTGCTCTTTCAAGAATAGTTTCTATGTTCTTTTTTAGAAAATTTTTAGCCAAACTTTCAAATTCTTCTATATCGCTTTTCTCGGCCTTTTTTACAGAAAAGCCGGGATTCTCAAAGAGTTTTAGTGCTTTGGCGCTTCTAACAAGTACGAGAGAATAACCGTTTCTTAAAGAGGGAACGAAAGTTATATCGCTACCTCTTGAACTAAGATTCATGCAAACCTTGCATCCCTCATTCAAGTAATAATAATACTCTTTTGCAGAGAAATCAAACTTCTCATATTTATTTTTTAATATAATTTTGTTGTTTTCAAGAAAAATTTCATTAAAACCTGGATTTTTTACCTTTTTTTCTTTTAATAGACACTTTATTCCTTCGAGGGAAATTGCACCTATGCAAGCTATACCTATTTTCAGAGTGAATTTTGTGACTGTAAAGTTGCTTCCTATTCCGAAATATTGCATTTTATTGATTCCGTCAAGAACGCAAGAGTGGCCGGCAACGCCCAGTTTTTCAAAGGAGTATTTCTGGGTTATCTTTTTTAGTAGGGAGTTTTGTCCTCCGTGGATAAAAAAGAACGGTTCGAATTTTTCAACTTCCTTCTCGCATTTTATAAAAACTGGAGAAACAAAGCCTTCTTTTTTATTCAAACTTGTGCCTATTATGCCGTCTATTAAATCTTTTCTAAAAGCTTCTTTTATAAGTGCTTTTAAGTTATTTTTTGACGATGCCTCCCCGGAGGCTTTTATGATAAAAGCTTTTGTATATCTTCCCAGTGTAAACTGTCTGTATAATCCGAACATGAAACCTCCTTATCCATATACTGGCTGTGGATACGGCTTAAATGATTGCGGGCATCCCGCAAGGCATGAACCGCAACCGACACATAGAAGCTTGTTAAATGTGGGTCGCTGTGTTCTCTTACTAAATTCTAATGCTTTTGTGGGACATGCGCAAATACAAGTTCCACAACCGGTGCATAATCCCTTATTTACCACTTCCATGAGAATATCGTAACCGGAAGCAAATGTTGAAAACACCATATGCTCAAAAGGTCTTAAAAATTCTTCGTTTAATTCAAGTAGTGCCAGTAGGAATTTATAAAGAAAGTATGGGTTCGGGGGGCATCCCGGTATTACATACTTTATTTTCCCTTTTAGATAATCAAGTTCCGTTATTGGAATGGATGCTTGGTGTGAAGGTTGTGGAGATTGTGCACCGACATTAAGTCTTCTAATTCCGCCAAAAGCGGCACATCCGCCGATGGCAACTATAATATCTGCTTTCTCCTTTATTTCTTTAATGAGTTTAATATGGTGTTTAAATCCTATGGAAAATGTTCCTTCGATAAATGCCACATTGAGTTTCGGAATCTCTTTTCTGTTAGTTAACATGTTGGAGTAAGCTATCTCTACCGTGTCAAGGATATCCGGTAGTTCTTCAAACATATCGAGGAACGCTATCTGACACCCCGAGCAGCTTGAAAGGTGGAAGAATCCCAATTTTACTTTTATCTCTTTATCAAAGTTGTCGAAAGAGTAGATCAATATTTTCCCCCTTTTTAATGGGTTGAACATGCTATACAAGGGTCGTATGCTCTAACTATCATTTCCGCATATTCCACTTTTTCCCCTTTTAGGGATTCCGCTATGGCTATCATGTTTAGAGCCGTAGGTACTATAATCTCATAATATGTTATCTTTCCGGATTTATCAACTTTTACTTTGTGTATATTAACTCCTCGCGGGGCTTCGACAATTCCTACGCCTTCTTTTTCGTTATCGGATGTTGGGAACTGTTTGTTTCTGGTTTCTTTATCCAATTTTTCCGTTTCAAGAATCCGTTTTATGTTTTTTAATGAGAGAAGAATTTCTTCTGCTCTTAGTTTGTGAAGTTCTTTTATTCCACCTTTTGGTTTATATCTTTCCTCTCTTATTTTCCTGGCTCTTACTCCGGTTTCTGCCCCATTTTCATTGATAAGTATAATGGTGTTTGTAGCTTCTCTTTTTAAAGGAAGTTCGTTGAAGATTTCCTGAGGGTATATTTCTTTTATACTAACGTTTGAAATCTCTTTGGAAGTGATAAAAGGAAGTTTATGTTCTCCGAGATTTTCAGGTAGTTTTTGTTCTTTCCATAGTCTTTCGATATGATGGATAAATATTTCTATCTCTTCTTTGGCTAATTTTTCGGCTTCTTCGATTAAGGCGATAAGTCTTTCTTTAACCGGAGTTTCTATAGGTGAGGAAATACCGCCGATAACAATGTTTGATGGATGGATAATTCCTCCTCCCACCGTTTCAAGTATGGACGATACGGTTTTTCTTATTTTTTGAACATTTTTTATAAAGGTGTGTCTTTTCTGAGGGTTTTTAAACATGTTTCCGGAGATTAGTATGTGGTGTAAGAGATGGTTGTATGCTCGGACGGATAAGCTGATAAGTTCTCTTAGTTTTTGGGCCGTTTCGGGAATTTCTATGTTGCAAGCGTCCTCTATCGCTTTTGCGGTGGCTATACTATGGACTGCCTGACACATTCCACATATTCGTGAAGCTGCTATGGGTGCGAATGTGGCTTCTTTGTCAAGAAGCATTGTTCCAAATCCTCTAACCGGCACGAGTGCGTAATAAAATCCCTCAACTATTATGTTTTTGTCCACTTTGAGTATAAGCTTTGAATGTCCTTCCGTAAGGGGAATAGGTTCTATCTCAATTCTTTTTATCACCTGTTTTCTCCTTTAGTTCTTCAAGGATTTCCTGTATGGATTCAAGTGTATCGCCGCAATCGATATACATTGTTTTGTCCGGTGTGAATGTCGCTCCATTTTTCGTTACATATTCTACAAGTTTGTCGGGTTCTATTTTGATTTTTTCACCGAATTTCAGTATCAATCTTCCGGATGGGGTTAGAGAAAGTTCTTTTATTCCCATTATTTTAGCTAACATTTTTATTTT